>JAGQMO010000083.1 GCA_020428615.1 Patescibacteria group bacterium
GTGATGATGAAAATTCAATTCGGTACATCGGTCCTGAATTGGCAAGAATCCCACTTGGTTACATCCAAAAGGAAGTAGTCCCAGAGCGAGAAGAATTTGGCAGAAAGCCCGACACAAACTAAGTTTGTAAACAAAATGTATAAAACACCCCTCCATTGACAGAGGGTGTTTTTATATTGACAAATAATATAAAATATGCTAAATTAATTATAAGAGTCAAGTTCTTTAAAAAGTTCTGTGAAAGGTTTCTTTGAAAAGGAATGCGACTCTTACGAGCTGATGGTTGGTGTAACGATGACCTCGTAAGAGTCGGATCGTCCAATTCTTATATAAAAAATATATATAAAAACCTTTCAATGAAAAATTTAATCTTAACTATTACATTATTACTTGGTTGTTGGGCACAAGCTCAAGAAACTATTGTTCTCTATGGAGAACCAACTCGCGCCAAAGTTATGGCCGCAGGTATGAACTACTACATTCAAGATCCAGCAAATGGACTTGATCCAGCCAGTCGTGCTGTTGTTGCTGATGATGCGAAAGCGTTCGGTAGAAATGGAAAAGAAGTTAGGTTATCTTACAAAGGATTTGCTAAAAATGTCTTTGTGAGTAACACCCTTCACAACCAAATGCACGGATCAACTTCTAATGTTTCTGTATCCGATATCATGAACAAGTACTGTGTCGTTCAAAGAGACGCTATACTAGCAATGTTATCTTTACTACCGAAACAACAGATTGTTGAAGATGGCTTCAAACTCAAAAAGTTTGAAGAGGGTATCGGCACCGGAGATGGGTACATCGAACAGAATCGCCAGAGATGGGAGGATGGTTCAAGTAAACCCGAACCCGAACCCGAAGTTGTGTACATTGATTGTACTGGTACCCAGGAATTTAAAGATTGGAAAGAATGGGTGTATGCATATCAAAATCACAAGAGCATTTATGTTGATGGGCAAATTGTTCGTCAAAAGTATCGTTTCCTTGAGAGGCAATATGAATTCTTAAGAAAAACTGATTGTGGTGCCATATATGTTATGCCAAATCGCAACAGTGACGGAAAAGTTGTTGTTGCCGGACTTATTGGTTTTGGTGCGGGTGTATTAGTTGGTAAAGAGTTTAGTAAAGAAAAAGTTGTGTATAGAAATAATCCTATTACTCAACCTAATCCTACTAGGCCAACAACAACCGCCGATAACCCACCTGTTGGACCTATTCCTGGAAATAAAACAATTTCAGGTAGAAATACAACACGAGTTGTATTAGCTGGCAGAAATCCAATTTCTGTTAGAAAAAAAGGCTAATGGAAACCTAAAAAAAGAATAAAAACCCTGGACGCTCATGTCGCAGGGTTTTTTGTTACAAAACATGTGGAAAAGCACCTTAAAACATTGACATTTCTCATATTTATTGATATTTTTTAATACAAATCACTTTTAAAAAATCTGAAAATGAAAATAAAACACCACCTTATTATTCTACTGATTACCTTTTGTTATACAGAATTGTTTGTTGCACAAAATGGTATTGTTCGTCCTGTACATGGAGCGAATTATGATAATACCTGTAAGGGTATTACTGCTAAATATGTAAATGCAAATATCACTGAAGATGGTAATTACACAAATAATTGTTCCGCCAACTATTATGTTGATATTGTAACCACCGAAGATATTGCCCGTGGCTATCAAGTAAAATTTCTTGAAAATCAAAGAGCAAATTGGAATCTAAATTGGATGGATCTTCGTTTGGGAGATAAATTAATCTGGTTAGGCGGTAGTCCAAATTGGGTTAAAAAAAATGGGTATTGGTTTGCTGAAAATGCCATTCTTGCTGATTGTGGAAACGGTTGTACAGTCAGAAAAATTGATTCTGAGTTTCAAAAAAAATCAAACACTACTGATTTTAAACTTGAAAACTTCGAGGATGATGTTGGTATGAGTAGTGGTTCTAACTTGGAACAAAATCGTCAGCGCTGGGAAAATAATCTCAACAAGGCAACTACAGGTAGGGTAGTCTCATACGTTGACACCGATGGAACTAAAAAAACCATCCCGGTAGATACAAAAGTTGA
>JAGQMO010000018.1 GCA_020428615.1 Patescibacteria group bacterium
TGAATAACTTATTTTTGTCAATATTGCGAAAGGCCGAGCGAAATAAGGTATACTGTACCCATGTCAGATGTACCTACAACGCAACTCCTCGATCCGCAATTACGCCCAAATACATGGGATGAATACGTGGGGCAACAATCCATCAAAGATAACCTCCATATTCTCTTAACAGCAGCAGAAAAACGTAATCAACAAGCTGAGCACCTTCTCTTTTACGGACCCCCAGGACTCGGTAAGACGACTCTCTCGCACCTGATTGCAAAAGAGATGGGTAAGGATATTAAAATAACCTCGGGTCCTGCTATCGAAAAAGTGGGGGATCTTGCGAGTATCCTCACCAACCTTGGTGCAGGAGATATTTTGTTTATTGATGAAATTCATCGATTGAATACAAACATTGAAGAAGTCCTCTACCCTGCCATGGAATCAGGTGTGCTCGACATCATTATTGGTAAAGGACCATCGGCACGTACCATCCAACTTGATCTACCTCCGTTCACTCTGATTGCAGCAACAACCAAAATTGCCATGCTCTCGTCACCACTCCGTTCACGATTCTCTGGGGGTGTCTTTAAATTGGAATTCTATACTGATCCGGAAATGGAACAGATTATCAACCAATCAGCCCGTAAGCTCGGCATTGAAATCACTGACGGTGGTGTTCACGCAATTGCTACACGAAGTCGGTCAACACCACGAACCGCGAACTACTTTCTGAAACGTGTACGCGATTTTGCCGAAGTTCACGGTAAACCCATCAATGAAGCTACTGTGCTTGAGACACTCGATATGATTGGGGTTGATACGCTTGGACTCCGACAAACTGACCGTGATGTACTCATGACCATTATTGAGAAATTTAATGGTGGTCCTGTTGGTCTCAAAACAATTGCAACGGCTACTCACGAAGAAATTGATTCTATTGAATCAGTCATCGAACCGTACCTCATTCAACGAGGACTTCTTGAACTGACCTCTCGGGGACGTGTCGTAACACAGAAAGCGTATGAACATTTTGGAAAATAAAACCACGCTAGTTCGTGGTTTTATTTTTTGTCACCATAGTATGTAAAATGGTACCTACATTTTTAGGTAAATCTTTGAGTACAGCAACAACATCTTCAGAAACATCAACCAAATGAGAAACTGAAAGATGTTCATCAATAAATGCTTGTGTATAGACTTCGAGTAATCGCGATGAACCATAATCAGAGAATGAAAAATCGGGGTGAAGTCGCAATACCTGACCGTCGAGATTCACCGCAGATCGGGTATACAAAATTAAACTCCATGGGTATTCGAATCCTTGATTCAATGAGAGTTTTAAAATATCTAAAATTACCCTGGTCGAACTCACATCCTTTGCAGGCATTCCCGAATAGTCGTACAAGAGTTTGCTGAGATCTTCGTACACTTCTTCACGATTATAGCTAGATCCATTTTTTGCAAACAGTTCGGCTGATTTAAAGATGAGTTCCGGGGAGTTTGAGGTAATACCAAGGAGAAACAGTATGGTTCCACGTCGCGCCTCTTTGCTGAAAAATTTAATGAGTCCAAAGTCAATGAGCGCTATCTTACCATCGTTAGTAATAATGATGTTTGCTGGATTTAAATCAGCATGAAAGTACCCACGCAACAGTGATTTAATCGCTACATCGTGAATTAATTCTTCGAGTTTTTCTTCGAGAGAAAAAGGAAATTCAGGGAGCTCACCCTTACGTTTCATACGAATCAGTTCAAGCATAGAATATCCATTAATCCAATCCATCACAAAAATATTTTTACTACTCAGTTCTGGATATGCGCGCGGTATAATGATGTTATCAAACGAAACTAAATCTCTACGCATTGCTTCAATGTTTCTCATTTCATAGAAATAGTTGGTTTCTTCAAGTAGCCATTTTTCAATTTCACAGACCAAATCAACCCAGTGTGCCCTATCGGTTCTACCAAAACGATGTCCGATGAGCTTTATCAGTTTTTTAAGAATGCTGAAATCCTGTCGTACCATTTCACGAACCCCTGGGCGCAACACCTTAACCGCAAGTGTTGTTCCTGATGCAGAGGTCACCTTATACACCTCAGATAATGATGCAACGGCTACAGGATGATCGAGCTGTGCGACAATTTCTTTTTGTCCTGAGTGTGAAATACATTTGAGATAGGTACGCATTTTTGATCGTGGAATGGGTTTTCCTGCATCGAGTAAACTTTCAAATTCGTGACAATATACATCACTAATGTAGTCAGGTCGCATACTTAAAATTTGACCCAATTTTATATACACCGGACCAAGTGATTCGAGCGTTTCGCGTATTTCACGAGCAAATTGTTCATCAAAATTTTTTCTACGACGATGAATCAAACGATACGTAAGCAATCGTAGTATCGCGAAAACAATGGTGAAAAAACGCATACCGCTACGCGCACTTTCCACAAACGGTGCGTTTCTTACCAGCGTTTGTTTCTTGAATCTTAATCTTCGACCCTTTCTTAATGTTCTTGTCACACAACGTACAGATAGTATTGGATACTGCCTTACCATCGTATTCAAAATCAAATACCTCTTCACGCGGGGTCAGCACCTCGCCAGCAAGGTCAGAGATAATTTCGCAGCTATCTTGAATAAAACGACGGGTGGTCGAGGAAATGGTTTCCCTATTTTCGGTCGCTTTTTTCTTAATTTTGTCGTAGAGCTCTTTTGAAACTCTGAGGTTAATGGTTTTATCTTTTGCCATAATGGTATCGGTTATTTTTATAATGTAATACATTTGTAACACATATGTATTACAAATGCAATGTTGTTTGATTAATGTTACATTATGAGTATGAAAGAACGTCACAAAGCTGTACCGGCAAGTTATCTTATCCTGAAAGATAAGAACAACATTTTACTTGGTCACAGAATTAATACTGG
>JAGQMO010000019.1 GCA_020428615.1 Patescibacteria group bacterium
ACAAATCCAATGAGGAGAATGTTAATGATTTCTCGTCCAATACCAAGAAGGTTAAGCACGATCAATACGGTAAAGACCAAAATTGATACACGTGCAATATTTCCAAGCATTGCAGCTGATCGGAAGTTCAACATTTTTGTTGAACCCTTAATGATTTTCTTTGAAAAATCAGCCAACAAGAATCCGGCAAACAATACGAGCACTGCAATGATAACTTGTGGGATGTACGCGATGATATTAGTCAAGATATCACGCATCGCATTGAGTCCCAAGATGTCTAATGCAATCATAAGAGACGCAATGATAATAAACCATTTTGCAAGCCATCCAATAACATTGCCAACACGGAGTTTGTATCCGGCACGTTCAACAGCTCCGGCAAATGGTTTTACCAAATCATCAACCTTCGTTGCTGAAAAGATTTTCACGAGCGCCTTGTATACGATTTTTGCAACGAACAATCCGACAACAAAAACAATAAGCGCTGGAACCAAGTATGCAAGACCTTCAACAAAGGAATACCAGAGATCTGCAAACGGTCGAGTGAGTACTTCTACATTCATAATATAATAGTCATTCAATTTAATTAGAGTTGTAACAACTCATGGTTAATAAATATCGCTGTTTTCATGTAACAATCGACTGATTTGATTATACCACCATTTTGGGTTCGTCCATAGAAAAATCCACACAAATGGGTGGATTCTCAATTTACGTGATAATTTTATTCACTAAACGTTTGTGATCATTTTCCAAAACATCTCGTACGAGTTTGTCATACATGCTCATACGATACTCAAATTCAGCTTGGTCAAAAAATGCATACGTCAATTCACGTCCTATTTCCGATTCGATAACGCTAAGTTCTCGGTACAACACATCCTTTTTTAACTTATTTCCAACTACCAAAACATCAACGTGGCGGTTATTGTCTCGTACAAAGAGGCCCGAAAGAATCAACAATTTCACAGGACCAGCTCTCTTGATTCGTTTTACAATATCTTTTTCATCAATTAACTCAGAATCAACAAGGAGTATCTGAAGAGGGCGCACAAGAGAAAACTGTGTATTGAGTATCCATCCCTGCTTTTTAACGGTCCGAAATTCAGGTTGAGCATTTTTCTTTTTGGTTTTTTTGGGCACTTTCGTTGAAAACGTCTTTTTTTTCAGTAATCCAATATTCGTCAACATATTTATCTCCTTTCGTACATCTGCCTTTTTTGATCGAGTACGTGTGACGATATCATCAATATCAAAAGGTGTTGTTTCGTGTGAGAGAAAGAGGCGCATCACCTTCACACGATGAGGACTGCCAAATATTTTTCCAAGAACTTCCATACGCTAATCAGTATATACCAAAATGATAAGATCGTGAACGATGTAATTAACAGCTAACATCCCCCTCTAGACATGCAACGCTTGCAGTTTCAGGATTATCATTATCTGACAGAGAAAAATCGCTCCCGATGACGAAGTATCGCACGAGAATTCCTAAAAATATAATAGCAATAAATACCAGAGACATTTTGAATGCATTGTGATTCAACATAATTACATTATACCACGTATTATGAACAAAATTTCATGAAAAATGTGAATAAGAAATTATGATAAACAATATTGATTGATAACAGAACGCGTGATCGGACCTACATATCCGTCAGCGACAATACCAAAAGCCGTCTGCAGTTGGCGAATTGCATGGTCAGTAATAGGGCCAATAATGCCGTCTTCAACACCACTTTCAAAACCTGATTGATTGAGATAGTGTTGTATTTTTGCCACCTCTGTCACTACTGCCTGTGTGTAATTGTTGTAGACTCCATCTCGTGCCGGTATGTGAAGATTCTGAGTGAACAACTCGCATTGAGTGAACGGAACAAAACCACCCTCATACACACACAACAGCTGATCATGAGCACCGAATGGATCGTAGTTTGTAGCATTCGGATCTTTGCAAGAGTATTTGCGGCCGCCACTTGGAGAAATCGTTTCCGCTTCTGGAACAGCTTCACCTATAGTAATTTCCCGTGATGTCGTTTCTTGATAATTAGTTCCTCCTGCGTAATCTGCATAGCCAAAGAAATCAAACGATTCGCCAATTTCGCTATCTGCATAGACCATAAATGTATGTGTTGCTGTTTCTCCTTCTCCAACTGAAAGGGTAAAAGGGTTTGCTGAACTTGTGTAAAACGGTTGCGTTGGAGTTGTCGGAATCAACCCCTTTCCGACTGTGGTTCGGTAGTACGAGAATCCTCCACCTGCACCTCCGCTCGTCCACGATTGGAATTCAAGATCGACATACACATCATCTGTAATCAAATGAACGCAAAATGGAATACCAACCATTTCTGAAACACTTGCAACACCAGTATCAAAGACAGCATCGTTCCAATCTTGATAGGTATGGATCGTGGGATCATCTCCACACTCTTCACCAGTCCATTCGGTATCAGCTGGTGAGGTGTAATCATCGCTGTCAAAACCACTCTCTGTAACCGAATTATATATCCCCTTGTTATCTCCTCGAGTAATACAAACATTATCAGTAATACAATCTTCTTCAGATCCGTAGTCAGTCTTTTCAAAGAAGAAGCTTCCAATGGGATCAAGATATAGATCAATGTCACCACAATCTCCTTGAGTACACTCAATCTCAAACGTGAAAGGAGACCACGAGAGGTTGGGGATTTCTGTATCGCTACTTGGATGTGTCATAGTTACAGTGAAATCAACAAAACTTCCACTTGCGGCTACTTGATCAAGTTCAACGTACTCATTTTCATCATCGACTCGGAAAAGATATGCGCGAAAAAGGAAATTACCTCCGCTCGATGTGATTGAGGAAATATGATCATTCACTTCATTAACCGCTGAAGTTTCTGAACCGTTTGTAAGAGTAGTAGCAACCCAAGCACCTTCAAGTGGTAAATTGTGCCAGTAATACCAATTATCACCACCGTCTATTGATATTTGGTACCTCACATTACCCTCATTCGCTAAACCCAACGTATGTGAAAACGAAGTAATAGAAGAGGTAAAATGAGCAGCAGTATTGAGCTCAACATACGATACATCAGGATACTGGAACAACCATAACTGATTTTTGTCATCGTTAGCAACATAAATATCAGAATTACCGTCACCATCTAAATCAGCAATCGTAGACCCATAAGAGTTCTCAGTGTCCCCAGTAATATTTGATGCAGTAAAATTACCTGCGCCATCATTGAGCCAGAGTTCGTTTTGAGTATTCGTTGAGACATAAATATCAGGGTAGGTATCACCATTCAGATCGGCGATTTCTGCATCATAAGCATCTGCTACATTTGACGAGAGAATATGATCTCCTTCGGTAAAATTACCTGCGCCATCATTGAGCCAGAGACTATCACTTATGTCATCATCGGATTGACCCACAGTATAAATATCAGGGTAGGTATCACCATTCAGATCGGCGATTTCTGCGTCTATGGATTTTCCATCGTCCCCAGTAATATTTGATGCAGTAAAATTACCTGCGCCATCATTCAACAGAAGAATATTCTGATAGGTGGCAAACGGGTCTATTTCGATCGTTCCTAATTCGAGTGATGTCGCAACGTAGATATCAAGGTAAGTGTCACCGTTCAGGTCGGCCACCGCAACACCATACGGAATTCCATCAATTGAATCATCTCCCGCGATATCTGATGAGGTAAAGTTTGCCGATCCGTCATTCAACCAGAGCACACTCCCCCCATCGTTATTCGCAACGTAAATATCAGGATAAGTGTCGCCGTTCAAGTCGGCGATTTCTGCGTCATAGGATTCACCAGTATCGCCGGAAATATTTGCGGCAGTGAAATTCGCAGAGCCATCGTTGAGCCAGAGTTTATTCTGACCTCCTGTCGCAACGTAAATATCAGGATAAGT
>JAGQMO010000084.1 GCA_020428615.1 Patescibacteria group bacterium
TTGGTTTAAATAAGAGGAATAAAATGAGTACAGAAAAAGCGACAACGTCTTTCCATTCTCCTGAAAGATGCCATACGGCGATGTTTTCAATAAAGGCAAGAAGAAACGCACCAATCACCACACCGTACATGCGACCAACACCACCAATAATGACGGCAACAACGGCTTTTAACAAAAGCTGCATTCCCATGGTTGGCTCAATACCGGTATCAAGACCAACTAACAGTCCTGCCAATGCAGCAATCATTCCAGAGATGATAAATACGCGAGAAACAACTTTTCTTGTATTCACACCGACTATTTTTGCCACCTCTTCATCATCACCAACAGCGCGAATTGAAGCACCAAAACGTGTCTTTGCAAGCACAATAGCGATGATGACAAAAATCGCAAAGGTTGAGACAATCGTTACCAGTTGAGTGCGAGTAACCAGTGCTCCAAAAATAGCAACGGTTTTTTGAAGAACAGATATACTGATTGTCTTAAATTGACTGGTAAAAAGAATTATGAGCACTGCTTGGAGTGCAGTAAACACTCCGAGTGATGCTACGAGGAGAACCATGTTTGAAGATTTGCGAGAACGAAGCGGTTTATATACGAGCTGATTGATGCACAACGCAAGGAGTCCGGTGAGGAGCAAAGCAATCGCAATTGAGAGAACGCTATGCAAACCAAGCGATTTGAAAGACCAATACATCATATACCCTCCAAAAGCAGTCAGTGCACCGTAACCGAGATCAAAGAACTTTACGGTTCGATACACCATAAAAAATCCTATTCCTACGAGAGCGTAGAGCGATCCTGCAATAATACTGTTTGCAATAATTTGAGGAATAATCGAATTCACTGCTACGAGTATAGCGGTTGAATAACAAAAAATCCAGAGTTGCTACTTCGCAGTAGAACTCTGGATTTATCTTACACGACAATTTGTTTATAGATTTTCAAACGATCGTAACATTCTTGCCCAAGCCGCTTCGCCATTATCGTTGATTGTTTCTACCGTACTCACAACTTGGCCATTTGCACCAAAAATTGGAGTAAGGTTTGGAAAATCGAACAAAGCATTTACAACTGTTATGGGTGCGTACGAAATCCGAGTAAAAATGATACCTCGCTTCAAAATGTACCCGGAACGATCCAAAACGATTTGATAATTGTCTGGAAGTTCAACTATTCTTTCAAACCTAATAAACGATTGAATAAGCGGAATTAAATCTTGGTGCATCATGGTTTCAAGACATGATAAACCACCAGGTTTATAGATTCTAATGAAAATCGTGGTGTACCCAGCTTTTGCATTAAGCAGGATAATAAAATGATCTGGGTATTTTTTTGTGATTTTCAAACCATCAACGTCAAAATTGTCTGAAGAATGGATAAGCACGGAAAGTTGTTGTGTATTCATAACAAGTGTTTTAAATTTTTAGTTTGTTTCTGGGTCTATTATAACAAAAAAACAATATATGTCAATATATTGTTTTTTTGTCTAAAAATTACTAGTTTTCGTAAGGTACAATGAGTCCATCGACAATCATTTGAGCGGTATGTCCACTCGCTCGATCGCCTTTTGAATCAATATCAATATTACCAGATGCTCCTGGATACGTATCAAGGTTTCTCAACCATTGTGATAGTTTCTTTGGATTTTCTCCAACTTCACGCAAACCGTCAGCTATAAGGAGACCAGTATCGTATGCGATTGCTGAGTACGAAGCAAATTCAACAGGTCGACCGTAGGTTTCTTCATACTTCCGAGCAAAATCTTGAAACAACGTAGCATCTTCGTTAATGCCGAATTGAGCAGCAAGTGTCCCCTCTAAATCAACAGCATTACGCTTCACAACAGCACTATCCCCCGCAAGTGCGTCAGCTACAATCAAAGGAATGTCAATATTCAAATCATTCAACTGTCGAAGAATTCTTTCTGCGGTAGCTGGGGTTTGAACCGAGATGAATAGCGCATCAGGACTTGATGTTGTTAATTTTGAAAGCATAGTTCTGAAATCAGTTTCTTCTGATGCAAATTCTTCTATGACCGCTTCACCTCCCTGATTTTCAAAATATTCCTTAAAAGCTTTAGCAAGACCAAGTGCATAGTCTGTTTGTTCTTGAATCACTGCAACTGTTTTCCATCCTTTGTCTTGAGCTGAAATTTCGGCCAAAATCTCAGATTGTTTGAGATCACTTGGATACGTACGTACAAAGTATTCACTAATATCAGTAAGGTCTGGAGATGAAGATGCTGCAGAAACAAGAAGGACGTCTGCTTGAGTGGCAATTGGTTCTGCAGAGAGTGATTCACCACTGCAGAAACCGCCAAGAATAATTTTTACCTGATCAATATTTACTAACTTACTTGCAGCATTTGCGGCATCGGTACCGTTACATGCGCCGTCTTCATAGATGGCTTCAACCATACGCCCATCAATTCCTCCATTATTGTTAACTTCATCGACTGCCAATGCAACGGCATTTTTGATAGGTTCACCATATGCCGCAGCATCTCCAGTTAACGGTCCAATGAATCCAATTTTAATAGGCCCATCAGTGGTTCCTGCCTTTTGTTGATCGTCTTTTTTAAAAAAGAGCGAAATGAGTAAGAGAACGACTAAAATTCCAATAATCCAT
>JAGQMO010000020.1 GCA_020428615.1 Patescibacteria group bacterium
AGTCCGTAGGCGACGGCGGGGTCGAGGAAGTGAGGTCTAAGCCGCACCTCCCCTCGCGAGGGAGAGGGGCTAGGCGTGACCCACTGCGGTGACCGAATCTGCCCCTGAGCACAGCACACAATCTATCATCAATAAAACCCCGAAGAACGGGGCTTTGTTGTTATGCCTCTAAGACACATAAGTCTTTGAACTTTTGTGTCAATGATTCATCAAATTTTTCAGAGATATTATTCACTGCGACAATTACATTTTTTTTGCTCTGACAAGATAGTTTCTTGCTCAGCAATAAAATTTGTATTGCCACAGATTTATAATTCTGATTCAGTATTTCATCGCTGGTTTGCAACACTTTCTGTATTGCCTCTACAAGCGACTCGTTTTGTTGTATCAGCTGCCACACCGAAGTTTCAGGGTTGTTTTTTGCCGTGATTACAATTCCTTCGAATACTACTTGTTCCTCTTTCGGTAGGAACTTTTTCAGGTATTCCATTTCGTTGACTTCATCAAAGAAAGCCAAGTAATCTTCGTACGCTTTTTCAATACACAATCGTTGATTGAAAAGCATAATCATCTTCCTATACAGCCAATCTTCTTCGATATTTTGAAACTCAGGACTGTTGAGGTCCTTTTCTAATGCCAACACCATTTCTGTTGTTGTCTTGTCTTGGTAATGAATGGTTATCATGGGATTTGGTTTTGTTTTCTTTTGTATTAAAATATACAATTTATAAAATCAAAGTCAAACACCATGTATGCATAGCACTTGTTTGTTATAAATAAAAACTACTATGTAGATAGTAGTTTTTATTTGATCTTCAGCTGTGCTTTGCGGTTTTTATCAACGAGTGGCAAAACAAGCGTGAGGAGTCCATGCGATTCATGTGCTTCGGCGAGTTCGATATCGATTTCCTCTGGAAGGTCTATTGTACGTTCAAACGCGCCCCAGTACAATTCTTCGTAGTACACGGTATCAATTCGTCCCTCAGGATCATTTTTTCGGGATCCTTCTATGGTGACGTGATCGCGCGTAAGAGCAATATCAATTTCCGATTTTTGAATGCCTGCAACCATAGTCTTGATAATAATCGTGTTATTCACTCGATACATATCAACTGAAAGTTCTCCAATTTCCTCATCATACGATTCTTCACTTGTTTCTTCTTCATCGTATTCTTCCTCCTCATCTTCAGATTCAAGGTATTCGCCATCCATTACATCATAATCGTCTTCATCATTATTGAATTTAATGCTCCCGGTTAGTTTTTCAAAAAAAGATTTCTTGTTAGTCATATATAGTATTATCGTCTTTAGTGATTAATGCGCCGTACTCGTTCAAACAAACCGATGATAAAGAGCGTTACCAGCCACAGTATCCCCAGTGTTAGGAGTCCGTTAATCTCTACATATTTGATTATAAAGGAGTTGAAAAGGGTATGCAATATAATAATCATCCCAAGGGCGACCATTCCAAACAGTATTTTTGTTCTACGTTTTTTATAAAACACAAATCCTAGAGTAAGTCCGAGGAGTGCAGCAAGTACGGCATGTAGAATACTTGCACCGATGAAACGTAAGGTGCCTGTTTCGATAATAAAAGAAATATTTTGTTGCATGCTCGGCGCAAGAAGAAACATTACATTTTCAGCTGCTGCAAAGCCGAGCGCGCCTGTAATTAAATAAATTGCGTAATCAATGGGTTCATCAATATACGATGATCTGAAACACACCAAAAAAACGACACCGAATTTTACAATTTCTTCTGCAACAGCAAAAAGAAACACACGCTCAGTTCCAATAATGCCAGCACCACCGATGAATTGTTCAAGGGGAAGCACTAGAAAAGTCGCGCATACACCTGCAAAAAAGGTAAGAACAAGGAGCCCAGTTGGTTCTGGTCGAAATCGATCTTCTCTCAACCAAAAAAACAACCACAGTAACGTTGGCAGGACTCCTGTAAGGAAGATAACCCACAGTACTTCGGTTGTTATAATATTGGCCATGCTACTGTCATGAGTATATCACGATCATTTTCATCTTTAACGCTTTGCCAGATTTCTTCAGTAATAAAAGGCATAAATGGATGAAGCGTTTTTAAGATTAATTTCAACGAATGTCGTAAGAATATCTTACGAGATGTAATTGCCGTATTATCCTCAGTGTCAAAAATACGTTTGGATTCTTCGAGAATATGATCAGCAAAAGTGTGCCATACGTAATGGTACAATTTTTCAGCAACGAGGTACAATTTGTTTTCATTCATTTCTCGAGTGATTTCTTGAATAAGTGATGTTTGTTCATCGAGTAGTTCTTTGTCGCGTGGTGTATAAATTGGGTTTTCGTTTGTGGTAACTGCGCTAGTTTCCGAGAGTACAAATCTGGCAATATTCCATAATTTATTTGCAAATTTACTGTATGCTTTCACTTTTTGAAGGTCAAAACTCATGTCTTGTCCTGGTGTTACCCCAATCGTCAACGCCATACGGAGAGCATCAGTTCCGTACTGTTCGATAACTTCGAGTGGGTCAATACCATTATTCAACGATTTACTGAATTTCCTTCCGTCTTTATCTCGAAGCATACCATGAATATACACTTCTCTAAACGGAATATCTCCAACCAAAAAGGTCGACATCAAAATCATACGTGATACCCATAGCGGTAAAATTTCATATCCCGGATTGAGGATGTTCGTTGGATGGTATGTTTTGAAATCATCTGTCTGTTCGGGCCAACCAAGTGTTGAGAATGACCAGAGTCCAGAAGAAAACCATGTGTCGAGGGTATCTTCGTCTTGTACCCAATTTTTACCTGGAGATTCCATAGATACCTTAATACCATCTAAACTATTTTCTGAATTTTTTAATGGATACCATGCAGGTATCTGGTGTCCAAAAAATATTTGCCTTGAAATGTTCCAATCCCGCAAGTTTTCAATCCAGTGTCGGTATGTCTTATCAAAACGATCTGGCATAATGGTTACCTGTCCTGATTCAACCACATGTAGCATCAGGTCTTTCAAAGAAACCTCTTGTCCTTGTTTAATACCCTTCAAAGAATCGTGAGGGTAGGGGAAAGTACTATGCACGTCAATCCACCATTGCATTTTTGGAAGAGGTTCGATGATACCACCTGTGCGTTCAGCTGTTGCAATGCTTTGTTCAATGTCTTCTTCTTTTTCAAGAAGATTTTCATTTCGAAGCCATGCCACTACGGCATCGCGAGCCATTGCTGCTTTTTGATCTTTTACACCATCCATACCGACCATCATTTTCCCGTACTCATTAATAACTTGTTTGAGTGGAAGATCGTGTCTCTGTGCCATTTCCCAATCAGTGAGAGAATGCGCTGGTGTAACACCAAGAGCTCCTGTACCAAACTCAGGATCAACTTCTGTATCACCAATGATTGTTACGGTGATGGGCTCTCCTGCGAATTCAAACGAGTATTCTTTTCCAATATATTCTTTATACCGTTTGTCTTCAGGATGTACTGCAACTGCCGTATCACCGAGTTTAGTTTCTGGACGGGTTGAAGCGATAGAGAAAGGAAAATCCTTAGAATATTTAAAGGTATACATTTTTG
>JAGQMO010000021.1 GCA_020428615.1 Patescibacteria group bacterium
GGTTCGAGCCCTTCCGGGGGGACATGAAACAAAAAAACCGCGTGTGCGGTTTTTTTGTTAATATATAGTTATGAAAAAATCAGTCTGGCTTCACAACATTCGTTCGGTACATAACGTTGGCTCAATATTTCGGACGGCTGATGCTGTTGGTGTTGACCATGTATACCTTTCAGGATATACACCACTCCCGATTGATCGGTTTGGAAGACAGCGCAAGGATATGAAAAAAATCTCGCTTGGCGCTGAAAAATCGATTTCGTGGTCGCAGTTACACAACATTCCCAATGATATTCAAGCATTGCAAAAGAAAGGAGCAAATCTCGTATGTGTTGAGCAAGATGAACAATCCATACCCTATGATAGATTCAAGGCGAATAGAGAGTGCGCCGAACTTATCCTTGCCATGGGAGAAGAGGTGAATGGTTTTGGTGAAGAGATTTTAAAGATCTCAGATGCTATTGTTGAAATACCGATGCGAGGAGAAAAAGAATCATTGAATGTGTCGGTTGCATTTGGCGTCGCCGCGTACGCGATTTTTAAATAACAAAAACCCTTTCTCACGAAAGGGTTTTTGAGAACATAGGTTCTTCATTTTGTTTTACAATTCAGCGTTAAGCTGAATTGGTAACATATTTTCACCAACCAGCAGACCGTTATCATCAACGAGAATAACCTTCAATTCAAAGGTTTCAGTTACCGTATAGTTCTCGGCACCAATTCCTCCGCTGTAGGTGTTGTTTCCATTAACAATATTCTCGATTTGATTGATGACCGCAGTATACTCGCCCGTACTTCCATCAAATATCCATGTAACATCAACGTTTGGACTTGATCCTATACTGATGTTATCAATGATACCGGTTGGATCAGTGTTAGCAACTGAACTCATAACGAATACAAACTGCGAACCAATACCTGTTCCGTTGGCATTAAACTCAAGTGCAAACTCGGTTTGATTGTTTTGGCCGGCATTGATGGTAATAGGCATACCAGGATCATTTGGGTTTGTAACCGCTTCATTTCCATACGTGATCGGTGTGGTATCAAATGTACTGGATATCAAAGGAGATCCATTAATTATGAGATCAAAATTAACCTGTGAATTTTGTTTGTACCCAGCAGTTACTTGATACATCACTTGGTTCACACTTCCAGCCGGAATGGTTATTGGCAATTCAGACGTTATCGCATTACTACTAGTATCGACTCCATTGAATGTTAACATTGATTCAACATCGTTGTTGGTCGTATTGGTGTAGATAATTTGAATTCGTCCCGAATTAGGGGTAATTTCGTCAACTACACCAAAAACCACGTTAAAGCTCCCAGAGGAAGCGGTTGTAACATCGGCGTTCCAAAATTCATTACCATTAAACAACCATTGTACCGTATAGGTGGTGTTACTATTCAGAGTAATGCCTGAATCGGCAGTTGGGAACGGAATACTAAATGTTTCATTCCCAGCCCCGGTAGTTGTGAACACATCACTATCAATAACTGTGCCACCTGGGCTCAATAATTGAACGGTGATATCTCTTGGCTCCGAAAAGTTTTTGGAAATTTCCATTTTTGCTTCAAAGCTCATCGTTGTTATGTTCACAAAACTTTGGCTTTCAGGAGTGACTTCTTCTTCCGGCAACACTTCAAATTCAAGTAACACAGAATTTCCTTCGATAATCATCCCTTCGGCATCTACAAATGTGTATATTGGGTTGGTTATACTGGTATTTTTAAACAATACCTGGTACGTACCAATTCCAACACCTGAATTCTCCGGAATGTTTGCTTGACCCGCTTCTCCGAGAATGGTTACTGAGAATGGTTCGCCGATAAGCGTTCCGTCTTGGTACACTTGCCCGTTCAATTCTCCAGGACCTTCTTTCGTGTTCATTGAGAAATTCAATTTCCCAGACCACGTTGAAGTTTCTGGATTTGTGGTAACGGATACCAAATGAATCGAAGTTATCGGTTCAGTTGGGAATTCGGGGATAATGGTGATGGGATTTGTAATCCCCGTTGCTTGACGGTACGAATCATTTTCATTCGTGCTGAATTGGGCAACTTCTAGGGTTACTTTCAAATCGTCTTCAAGTAAATCATAAATGGGAATTAGAAAATTTCCGTTAAATTGATTACTTTCTTTTACCAATTCAACCCGGTCTTGAAAACCAGGAATGATGTCTCCAGGATTGTTTGCGTATTTAACGCGAATCGCCATACCTACATAGTCAAATTCTGCAGTGGCGTTTACCACTAATCGCATGAATTGATCATTGTCTGTTGGTTGGGCGAATCCTTCGAGGTTGCTCACTGTCGTGATAATTTCAACCACAGGTTCACCTTCATCATCCTTGCTACAAGAAGTAGTCAAGAAAGCGAAAATAGATGCGCAGAGTAATAGTAAATAATGCTTAGTTTTCATATTCTATTTTTAATTAAAAGGTTATACTTTCATTGATATTTCCTATTTAATTTAACAGATTATTGACGATAAGTCAATGCATTATATACAATAAAAATCTCCTGATGGGGATATTTCAGGAAGAATTTACGCTATGTTTCCAAGAGCAGCTTTCACTCGTTCGTTCACTTCGGTAACCTTCGGATCTATTTTTTCGATGGCTTGATAAGCTTGGGCAGGAGAGTATCCGAGTGCAACGAGTGCATCAACTACATCATTATCACCTTCATGTATTGGACGTTCAGTTTCTCCCGCGTAATCTTTTAATTTATCTCGCAATTCAATACACATACGTTCGGCTGTTTTTTTTCCGATGCCTGGAACTGAGGTTAAGAATCCAATGTTGTTGTTTACGATAGCTTGGTAGAGCGTATCGGTAGATGCAAGCCCAATAATGCCGAGCGCTGATTTTGGTCCGATTCCTGATACTTCGATCAGCTTTTTAAAGAAATATAATTCGTTCTTTGTTTCAAAACCATAAAGATCAAAAGAGTTTTCCCGGACGAGAGTATCAATCCACAGTGAGATATTTTCCTGTGTGAGTGCCCACGCGAGCGTTGCATCGGTCAGTTGTATACTATATCCAACTCCGCGCACATCAAGCACCAGCGTTCCATCAACATCAAAGAGTGGTTGTCCTGTAAGGTAGGAGATCATACTTCCATTATACACGAAACAGAGAGAACGTTTTTTATTTTATTCCTCGTGATAGTATGACGTTATATGAATATTCCCGTTCTTTTTGAGAATGAAAATTTTCTTGTCGTTAATAAACCTGCTGGTTTGGTAGTGCACAGTGATGGACGGACACGTGAACCAACTCTGGTTGATTGGATTTTAGAGCGTTATCCCAATATTCAAGGTGTTGGCGAGAATATGGTGGTTACCTATGGTGATCGTGAGGTTGTACTTGATCGACCGGGTATTGTTCACAGGATTGATCGAGATACCTCGGGTGTTTTGGTGATTGCCAAGACACAACCTTCGTTTGAGTACCTCAAGCAACAATTCAAAGAGCATAATATGAAAAAGACCTACCAGGCCTTAGTGTACGGACATCTGAAACACGATAGCGGTATTGTTGATCAACCAATTGGTAGACACACCAAAGACTTTCGCATGAAAATGGCAGGGAATCAGGCGCGTGGAGCGTTGCGTCCATCGGTAACAGAGTATCAGGTACTTGATCGATATGTAGACACTCAGTCACAAGATAAACAAGGACACTATGAGAAATATACCTTTGTTGAATGTTTTCCAAAAACGGGTCGTACTCATCAAATTCGAGTGCATTTTAAATATCTCAATCATCCTCTCGTTGCTGATCCACTCTATCGGGGAAAACGAAAAGAAATGTTGGGATTAACGCGCACCGCACTCCATGCCTCGTCCATTGCATTCATTGATTTAGACGGAACATATATTCATGTTGAAGCACCAATTCCTGCTGATTTGCAATCAGCACTGAGTCGTTTGGTTATTGTTTCTTAGCATTTCTTGTATACTGAGTATATGAAATCTTCTGTGCGCAAGCGATCAATACTTCTCATTCTTGCCGGTGTGTTCTTCTTTGTGATTCCTAGTTTGTTTGTGTTTCAACAATTGAATATCATGACTCACGGAGAAAAAGTGTTTGGTACGGTTACTGATATTGTTTCAAAGACAACTGATAATGAAACTCTCTACAAACCCCAAATAACCTATACCTATCAGGGACAAGAGCGAACATACACACCGCACTACAATACCTCTCACTTTCTCGTTCCACGTATTGGATCTGAACAGGTATTGTATGTGCACGCGCGCGGAGTGACTCAGGGCCCACTCAATGTTGGATTCTTGGTTCCGCTTGGAGGATGCCTTATAGGGCTCGTGCTTATTCTCTTTGGTGTGCGTTCTTGGATGCATGATGTAAACCGTTACCATACATATGCACGATTGAAACGTTATGGGAGAAGGGTATCAGCCAGATTTGTCAGGAAAGACGTAACGAATTATCGTATCAACAATCAGTTGGGGAATATCCTTTACGTGCAAGAAGAGAGGGGAGAGCGCGTTTTTCAAACCCACCCTATTTTTAGTGAATTTTCAATTAAATGGCTTGAGGATCACACCTTTGATGTGTACGTAAATCCAAATAATCCAGACGACTATTATATTGATATTGAAAAACACTTTGGAGAACCAGCAGTTCATTCCAAATGATAACAACCCACATATGGGTTGTTATTTCTATGAAAAGAAAAAATATTTTATGAGACTGACAATACCGATACCCATCCAAAAAATTTCAAGAACGAGGTTTGACCAGTTGCGGTCAGCGTACACACGGATACCCAAAAAGAGTGCGGCAATCAAATTCATACACGCGTAGGGTACCCCAGTTGAATCAATGTATCCCCAGGCGTTAAGTCCGTATGCAAGAAAGAGTAGGACGGTACCTAACCATCCAATTATAATAACAAGGCGGGAACGTTGTCGTATCATCATGTGTTCATAGTATCATATCTCAAGAGTTGATATTTCAATAAACTATGATAATGTGGGATTCGTTATGAGTAATAGAAAAGAACAATTCCTTCCAGAATCAGTTCGGAATCGTAAAGATCTCGACCTCCGTGCGGGAGACACCGTGCGTGTAAACGTAAAGATTCAAGAAAAGGGAAAAACTCGAATTCAAGCATTTGAAGGGCTCGTTCTCGCTCGCAAACATGGGGCAGAGAACGGAGGGACATTTACCGTCCGAAAAATATCAAACGGCGTTGGTGTGGAACGTATCTTCCCACTCTATTCACCGGCGATTGATTCTATTGAAATTTTGCGAAGAGCAAAAGTAAGACGTTCAAAATTGTACTTCTTGCGAGACGCGGTTTCAAAGACACTTCGTTACAAACTTCGCCGTATTACCGATATGGGAACCGGTACTGTTGATCTCCCTGAGTGGATGAATGACGATGAACCACAGGAAGATGACATTGAGTACGAAGAAGAAGTCAAAGAAGACAACGAAATATCTGATAACGGCGATGCTGTTGATGATTCTGATAATGAAGAATCAGACATAGTTTCACCAGATAGCGCTGATGAATCAGAAGATACTCATGAAGAAGAGAACAAAGAACAACCAGAAGCCTAATCTATGGCTTTTTGTTTTTCTGGGCGAGTTTGATGGTACTTGGTATACTTTTTGTGTATGAAACACAACACAGCATTTCCTAAATTTAAAAAACACCTGGCCGTATTTATTAAACTCTCCCTCCTTGTTTTTTTGGCAATGTTTTTCTTCAGTTTATTGCAATTGGTGTTTGACAGGTCAACGATGTTTTTCGACACGGTCTTGCCACATATCATTAACTATCTTGGGTTATTTATCTCACTGATGATGCTCATTATGGGGATTACCTACCTTCGTTTTCTGCGTTATCACAATTGATGCACATACTTCATTCCTTGTGAAATATTCGGAACTATTGGTACAATAACTACATATGATTTGGATTACGCTTGGTATCATTATTATTGCGATTGGAGGGTTGTTACTTACTCGTTACATTACAAAAAATAAATTTTCAGAACACATGGTGTGTCCGATGGGACAAGACTGTCATGCTGTAGTAAATGGACGTTTTTCACGTTTCTTTGGAGTGTCGGTTGATAAAATGGGAAGTGTCTACTATGGCATCATTGCACTCGTGTACCTTCTCAGTATTATTCGCGATGTGCCTGAGAGTATTCTTTTGGCTGGGTTGTTGCTTGCAGGTATTGGGTTTGCATTTTCCATGTACCTGACTATTATTCAGATTTTTGTTATTAAACAGTGGTGTACTCTGTGTCTAGGGTCAGGAGCCCTCAGTTTTCTGATTGTTGTGTTGGCGTTTCTCGGATTTGAATCATCTTTTGTTGAATTTGCGTATACACATCGTGATCTCTTGAAATGGCTCTACGCGCTTGGTGTGGTAGTTGGAACATGTATTACTACTTTGCATGCTCGTATTTTCATTAATTTCTTGAATGATTTTAAAATTTCTCCACGTGAGGTACAACGTCTTGAGATGTTTTCTCATACCGCGTGGGTATCCATTGGATTGTCGTTCTTAACAGGACTCGGACTCGTGTTAACCGATCGCTGGCATGAATACATTGACTCAAATTCATTTATTGTCATGGCGGTGATTCTGGGGATGTTGATTGTGTATGAAGTCATTGTGAATATGATTCTTAGTCCTCGATTAGTGAGCATACATTTCGGGAACGAAGAAATTCCCGAAGAACACGAATACCATATGTATCGAAAGATCGCATTTAGTATGCTCGGTGTCGGCGTTGTGTCGTGGTACTCTCTCCTGCTCCTCTCAGCATTTAATTGGTTTAATTATTCGAGTGGTGAATTGTTTATCGGTTACATAGTCTTGGTGATCTTGGCTGTGATTATTACATTATGGGTTGAGAGTATCATTCAAAAGAAAGCGAAACGAATAAATGGAACAGAAAGTATCACGGATATAGAAGCATAAAATAATCGCCCGAAAACGGGCGATTGTTCTTTGAAATTTTTTCGCGGTATGTATACTATATTTTGTCTACAGAGACATATGGTGGCTATGCAGAATAATGGTTAAGCACGGTTATTACAAGTAATAACCAGCTCAAGTGTTGTTATAATTCCTTTCCGCAGGTTGTCACAAAATTTATATGGTGGCTATGGTATAACGGTTATTACTCCGGTTTGTGGTACCGGCAATCTGGGTTCGATTCCCAGTAGCCACCCAGCATAGAAAAGGGCGGGGTGATTCCTCGCTCTTTTCTCACACCAGTTGAAGTATTGACTATAATATATATTATGATATGATATAAACAAATTAACTTTTAAAATCATTAACAATGAAGCAAACTATTTCACGTACGATCCAGGTTTGCCTCATTACTGTGGCATCCTGGTGGATTATCAATCCAGTAGCTATATTTCTTAGCGAACAACAACCAGACGATCAACCCATTGTAGATCTCAACCTATCTGATGAACAGAAAGAAACCTTACAGGAAAACATCTTAACCTGTTATGAAGAATACGTTATGAGCGCTACGCAAAAGCTCAAGCAGGGTGGATTTCATTCAGCAAAAGAATACTTCAAGGCGTTAAAGCATACAGACTCCTTGTTGCAAAACAATGAGGTTCGCTACCTGATGGAATCCAGAATGTACCTAATTAATTTTAGGATTCATGGTTTGAAAGAAGAACTTTTTCAAAATTTTTACAACCAAGTTCGAGCCGATCAGGTAACAAGAGATCAGATTGATGCAGCGCGTAGTCTGGTTTTCGGCGAACCGCCCGAATCCAAGTCAGTAACTTTTAGTGACTTCAGTAGTTTGTTTTACAGACTCCTCAAGTCGTACCTGTTCTTAGGACTCCTGATTATTATTGGTTCGGTCAACCGAATTTGGAGAGATTCATGGAACACCACACTCTTTGATCCCAGAGACAAACTGAAGTTCTGTCTTCAGATATTGGTGTGGCCAATAAGGTTAGGGTTGTGGTTGAGGGGGAATATTACGGTACGTCAGTACACCAAGGAACCCCTTCGAGCCCTGACTCAAAAAGAGAAAGAAATCGTTAGTAATTTCGTTAACGGTATGAAGGGTTACGCTGATCTACGTTCCTACTACGAACAGAAAGGTATCGTTGCACAACGATCGTTTCTCGTGGCAACACTCTTCCTTGTGCTATCTGTGATACCAGTTGGTTTTGCATCAACATCAGTCAACACATCGACCTTAGTCGAATTGATTGTTGTGATATCAGAACGTGAACACCCCCCAGATTTCACTCACGGTGAACCTAGAGACTATTGTTTCAAGGTCTACCTGTGTGAAGCGCCATGGTTGATACAGAAAAATATTTTTTACGTCTTGGTAAGACAGGCAGTATATATCTATGTACAGTTGGTACTACCTAAAGTCCTCTACCTTGATTCAACGTGGAGACCACCTGAAAATTTGAAGTTGTTACGCTAAAACAATTTCTCATTTTTAAAAACATTCACATGAAAAATAATTTTTTGATCATTCTTATTCTTTTTACGAACTTTGTATTCTCTCAGGAAAAAGGAGATATCACAGAACCTTGGTCCAAAAGCCTCGGTATCATGATTGCTCCTCAGGGAGGTATTGATCTCACACGTATTGACGATGGATTTTCAAACCAGTCTAACGTATTTGTAGTTGCAAACTTCGCGAAGGGAAAAAATACCTTTACGCCGTTTTACTCGGTTACCAATTCACTTGGGATGGCGTACTCCCGTAGTTTCTTAGAAAACTATGGAATGTATGTCGTAGCAAATAAGAAGGTGTTAGCCGATGGCGGGTACCTTGGGATTGGAGCAACGAGAAGCGTTGGAAACGCATCGGTATTTGTGGAAGTTGGATCGTTGTGGAATACGTGGTCCCCAGGTTTTTATCTCGGAGCCTTCATTCCACTGACGTTTAAAATTTAACACGCAAATTTTAAAATAGCAGTACTCATGTACTGCTGTTTTTATTTATAAAATTATTCAAGCAAAAAAGGTGAGCTCAAAACTGATGAGTGGGACCGACTCAAGGGTAAATTGTTCGGGCTTGATAAACATACAAAACCACGTGTCGTTGTATCGGTATTGATGCTTCGTGAAGGTTTCGATGTGAACAATATCTGTGTGATTGTGCCTCTACGCTCGTCCCAATCAGGTATTCTGCTTGAACAAACAATCGGTCGTGGGCTTCGTTTGATGTGGCGTGAGCCAGAGTATCAAGAAGCAAAAGAGGAAAACAGAAAGCGAGTACTTCAAGAACGTATACGACCTAAGAATGAAATTGAAGTATTGAACATTATCGAACACCCTCGTTTCCTCGAGTTCTATGATGAACTTATCGCAGACGGACTTGCTGTGGTTGAAGGCGGTGAAGATGACGGAGAAACAAGTGGCGTTGGTGACTTCATCAATGTCGAGCTACGGGATGGTTATGAAAAGTATGATTTTCAGTTTCCAGTTATCTTACGAGAATCTGAAAAAATCATTGAACCCAAAGATTTTGATGTAAATAAACTGCAACAATTCCCGATGTCTTTTGAAGAAATCAAAAAGATTCTCCCAAAAGGTGAAAGATTTGTCTCACAAGAAGTTACTAGTGGTACACGCTATGGTGACTTTGATGTACATAGTGGTGTTATGTCAGCAACAAGCTATAACGATTATGTGAGTCGTTTAGTAAGAAGAGTAATGACATTGGTTTCTGAAAAATCAGAGGACACTATCAAGGCACGTAGAAATGCGAGTGAAGTACAATTTCCACTCCTACAATTGTATACTCCTCAAATTGCAGGACTTGTTGATGCATACTTGAAAAAACGGTTGTTTGGTCAGGAAATCGACCCTCATCAAGATGATAATTGGCGAGTATTTATGATGAAAGATGTTGCAGAGGCAGTGGTAAAAAACATTACAACATACATCATAAAAATCCAGGAAGAGACCGAGGTGAATGAATATGAGATGATGTATCGAAATCTTTCCGAGGTTACCACCTTGAGAATGAGAGAAGGTTCTTCACTAGAAACACACAAGACGATATATGAGAGAACCTCTTTCCCTGCGCGGAGTGGAAACCTTGAAAAATCTTTTATCGAGTACGCAAATACAGATGGTGAAGTAGATGCTTTTGCAAAAATTGTTGAATACAAGCATACCTTTATTCGATTCAAATATATTCGAGAAGACGGGATGTTGGCACACTACCACCCAGACTTTTTGGTTCGTATAGGGAGCAAGATATATATTGTTGAGACGAAGTCAGAAAAAGATACTTCTCATCCAAACGTAAAAAGGAAGAAAAAATCTGTGTTGAATTGGGTTGAGAAGATAAACAAGTTGCCAGAAGAACATCGACAAGGGTTTACGTGGTCATATGTACTACTTGGTGAAGATGTATTCTATGATTTCAAAAACAAGGGGGCGACAATGAAACAGCTACTTGACTATGCAACAATGAGATATGATTCAGGGGCAAGTATTCAGGGTAAGCTTTTATAGGTATATGGACTACGACGAAGAAACAAAACAAATGTCTGATGACTACGGGATAGATATTGAAGAAGCTGAACAAGCTCGAGAGCTGATGGATGAGTATGGCATTGATGAGGATGATGCTGTTGAACTTCAAGAATATCTGTAAAATAGTGAAATCTGGTGTGAGGTAAAAAGAGCCCATAACAAGGCTCTTTTTAGTATTGACAATATATTTCACATATGCTATTATATGATCACTGTCATACGATTTGATAGTGCGTACTCGACGTATTTCGAGCAACTTCAAAACTCAATACAATGGTTCTAACGAAAGAACGTAAAGGTGAGATAGCAGACAAATTGCTAACCGAGTTTTTCAAGAAAGAGCGTATCCAGCTTAACTCTGACGAGTTCAAGAGAAAAATTGGAAATCTTTCAAAAAGCTTGGATGTTCCCAAAGAGGAACTGACAGCTTATCTTCAAGAGAAGATTGAAAATATGGTTGCAGATATGTTTGCTTAAACCCAAAAGCACTCACAACAAGGTTGAACTTCTAGGAAGTTCCTAAAAGGGTAAGTGTATGACCTCGATACTATCGAGAACACAACAGAATAAGAACCTCTCCTCTTGTGAGAACCTAGCCGCCATCATTTGATGCGGGGCTTTTTTATTAAGAAATAGTGAAAACATCCGTAGGGTAAAAAGTCGGAATATAAATTGTCGCATCATTTTTCTCTTCAAAAATAGTTCTAACTTCCTCTACGACGTTACGACAAATCTTTCGGAGTCTGACAGTGCGGGAGAATCTTGAAATGGGTGGCATTACTCTTTCAAATCGATCACTCTTGAGAGAACGGATTGCAGAAGTGTTAAAAATTTTCCCCGATCTCACTAACAAATTGAACGATCGTTCAGGGAGTCTCTCGGGTGGACAACAACAGATGCTCGCTATTGCGCGTGGTCTCATTACCGATCCGAAGGTACTCCTCCTCGATGAGCCATCACTTGGACTTTCGCCGAAACTGGTAAAAGAAGTGTTTGCAAAAATCAAAGAAATCAATAATACGCGCGGGACGGCGATTGTCATTGTTGAGCACAATATTAAATCAATCTTGGATATTGTGGACCGAGCATACCTTCTCGACAAAGGGAAGCTTGTTACGGTAGACACACCGAAAAATATTCTCGAATCAACACTGCTTGAAGATGTCTTTATGGCAAAAATATAAAAATCAGCTCTTGCGCTGATTTTTATTCCCACTTTTTGATGATTTGATAAATTCCATACATACTGATTAATCCAATTACAATAATGATTACCGTGAGTTTAACAGATTGAATGCGGGCACTGTATCCCAAGAGTGCGATGCTGGTATTCAACAACGTGATCCCGAGCATCCATGTACCGAGGTATCGTTTAAATCGCATTTTTGAAATTCCAGCGATGTACCCTGTGATGTTTGAGGTTCCAACAGGAATGAGCGCCAGGAGAAACACAATCTTTGTGTTCAGTTGGTCTGCGTATCGTTTCATTTTTGGGAATTTCTTTATCATAAATTTTCTTGCCAACTTTCTCCCGATGAAAAAATTACCGCTTGCCCCGAGCATCTCGGCAATGAGATTTAATCCAATAGCAAGGAGCGGGTGAAATAGATAGCCACCGACCAATACAATAACAGAACTCGTAATTGGACTGAGTACGCTCAGGGTAACCAAGAGCAGATACACCAACCACGAAAAAATCCCAGCGCTCTGTATGATCTCCATAAGGTGCTCTTGACTCAACGTACGTTCAACGGAAATCGAATTTCTCGAATACAAAAAGAGTAGCAATCCGCCCAATACAAAAACATACACAATGATTTTACGCCAAGAGAATGCTTTTGCAGTCAGATTGCTGTAGAGTGTTTTCATAGGTTCTTACTCCTTGATTATAGTACAGAGAGAAACGAAAAAACAATGGCTGATGCTATTGTTTTTATATTTCTTTCCAGATACGCGCGTCTTCTTGTCCGATCGCCCATCCTGATGTACCGCGCAATCCTTTTTCTTTGGCTAACTTAACCTTTACCTTAAAACTCTCAACATTGTCGCACCAAATATAATTGACGAAACCTGTGTCTTTTACGAATGCAAATATTTCTGCATCAAATGCATCGAGGTAGAGCGAGAACACCCCATTCTTTTTGTATTTGGTTTGAGTATTGGCTGAGATATCGTATGGTACATTCGCTATCTTTTTTGAATTGCCGAGTTCATACTGCCAGCAGTAAAATGGAATACCGAGCGAAATTTTTTCAGAAGGAGTGTCTTTGAGCGTATGCTCAAGTGTTGCTTTAACATATGGCACAGAGGCAACAGGGCCAAGTGATTTTGGATCATCGTACGCCATGATACTGACGAAATCGCTTACCTCTGCGATATCTCCGATGTTATATCCTGAACTCCAATCTTGTGAGGTTGCGAATGGATTATAATCAGTGGTACGTGGAATAACCGCAACGCTCAATACAAGTTTCTTTTTTTTGAATGCTTTGTATGATTTTTCTACAAACGTTGTGTATCGATCGCGGTCGAGGTGGTTGATGTTTTCAAAATCAAATTGCCAACCGATAAAATCACGATCGCGTGCTTCATCTATAAGGTCTGCAATCAACTCATCTTGCGCATTTTCATCATTCAATAGTTGTGTCATCAGTGCCTTATCAAAATTTGCCTGCACAACGAGTGGCATAACATCAATTCGTTTTTTTTCTGCTAATTCAAGAATGTCTTTGCTCTCAACATCTCCTAATGTGAGGTTGTATCCAACGGTATATATTTGTGGTGCCAGAATATCGATGTCTCGATAGTGTTTCTTCACACTTTCGTATCCTCGTTCGCTCGGATAGTAGTAAAAGATATATTCGAGACTCCCTCGAGTTGATGCGTCCGCACGCAAAGCGCCAAATATAACCAGCATCATAGTAATAATAAAAAGTTTTTTCATACATACTATATGACGTTTTCTTGCGTTGTTTATTACTTAGAGACCAAATATGTTCAGGATAAAGGGTGCGAGAGGGTCAGCACTCGTTCCATGTGTAAGAATGCCTCCAAATACTCCAGTTAAAAACAAAGCAATTGCTCCCACAAGAGCCAGTCCTATCATAACTGTTGGATGATTGATAATACGACCAAGTTGATACACGATACGTACGACAACCCTCGGGATGTGTTTGATGTTTCTAAGTACTCTCAATATTACAGGAAAGAACTCTCCGATCAGTAGTATGAGATATATGTTTGTGGTAGCTCCTGCAAAGAATTCGTGCAATCCAACTAGATCTCTGTCCGGTCTCGTAAGGTGCGCGGCTGTCTCACCAGTTGCCATTGATAGGTATGCACCAATGACTCCTGGAATGAGGAGTATTTTGTAAATATGGTTCCATGATGTCCCTGGAAACCATCGGCGAAATGGAAGTATTTTTACTACTGAATACAACAATAAAAATGCGATTGGGAAATGGACAAAAATTGGGTGTAGATTATAGGTCATAGTCAAATATTCATGAGATGTTAATTGTTATGTTCTGTCGTAATACCGTTAAAGTGATCTTTTTCATGTGCTTTCTCTGCTACCTCTTTGGTTTCGTGAACTTCTTGATCCCGATGTTCGGGTGGTGCGTAAAGTGTGTAGAGTTTCATTGATTGATCTCCGGTATTTATAAGATTATGTTCAGCCCCAGCTGGTATGATGATTGCATCATCTTCTTTTACTTCGGTTTCAACGCCGTTGATAAACATCATACCAAACCCTGATTCAATGCGAATGAATTGATCGGTATCTCTGTGAATTTCTTTTCCAATATCTTCACCCGGTTTTAGAGACATGAGAACTAGTTGCATGTCTTGTCCTGTGTATAGCACTTTTCTAAAATAATCATTACCATTAGTTTCTTGTTCGATGTGTGTGATATATCCTCTTTTCATAATGTTATTATTGTATCACGTGAATATTTTCCTAACAGGAAGTATACTTAAGTAGACATGATACTCGATCCTCATATCAAAGAATTATTATTAACAGCACAATCCAAAGCACTCGCAACCTATTCTGAGTACGGACTCAACGTTGTTCCGGTTTCTGTTCTTAGAATGATTGATGAAGACATTATTCTCGTGAATTATTTTATGGATAAAACCTTGAAAAATATACAGGAAAACCCAACGGTTGCTCTTGTGTGTTGGACGGGCACAACAGGATTTCAAATACGAGCGCATGTTGATTACCAAACATCTGGAGAACATTACGAATTGATAAAGAATTGGTCTCGTGATCAGTTTCCTGAGAGAGAAGTCAAAGGTATCTTGATTCTCAAACCAGATGGAGTTTTTAACATCTCTCTGGCATAATGAGAGTATGAAAAAATTGCTGACATTACTTCTTGTTGGATTATCTATACCTCAGATGGGTTTTGCGCACGTGCGCTATTTGTCGGATACATCTGAACAAGTTCTCTATGGTCATCCTGATTATGTGGCCTTTTTCTCTCCGCTCTTGGAAACTCGTTACGTTATCATGATTCTTATTACACTCGTTGTGATTGTTTTCCTGTATTGGTTTTTGAATCGAAATAAGGTTTTTCATCGATGGGCGGAGCATATGGCAAAGGTGGGGGAATCCTATCGTCCTTTTATTCCGTGGATTACCAGATTGTCGCTCGGTATTATCTTGATTGGGGGAGCCACTCATGATTTCCTCATTTCACCGGTTGTTGAAACCTCACACGTGTGGCTTTCGTTAGTTCAATTAGTTATTGGATTCTTTTTAATGGCTGGATTTCTCGTTGAGTTTTCCGCAGTCGTTGCCTTTGCTCTATTTATCTATGCATTTGTGCAAGATTCATACCTTATTGGATCGTTTGATATCTTAGCACTCATTATCTCCCTGTTTATTCTTGATAGCAGGCGACCAGGGGTCGATGATATTATTGGAGTCCCTGATTTTTTGCATATTAAAAAATGGCGCAAGTATTTGCCAATGGTGTTGCGCATGGGAATCGGTATCGGTATGGCGTATCTTGCTGTTGTTGAGAAAATTCTGACTCCGAATTTGGCTGCTCTCGTTGCCGAACGAACCGATCTCGTTCATGTCATTCCTGTTTCTCCAATGATGTGGGCATTCTCGGCAGGGATTATTGAACTCGCTGTTGGGATACTTCTCATTATTGGATGGCACACACGTTTGGCTTCGGTTGTTGCTCTCTTTATTCTCTCAATGTCCTTTTTCTATTTTGGCGAAGATGTCACCTCGCACGTGACTTTGTTTGGCACCTTGTCCGCCGTGTTTATTCTCGGTGTTGGCCCGTGGGGGATCGACAAGCCACATCCCATGCATAAGTGGGATTAGAAAAAACCTCAAGAAAGAGGTTTTTTACTATATAATGAAAGTATGATCTTTTTTATACCACTACTTTTTATTATGGCTGGTTTTATCATCGGGCTTGGTGCTGTTACTGTTATTGATATTCATGGTTTTCTCGGGAGACATTCTTCGTATTGGACAGAAGCTACAACACGGACTCACAAGGTGACAAAACCGTTAATATGGATTGGTATGTTGTTGTTTACTCTAGGTTTCCTCTTGGTATACAGAGGTGATCTTCTCGTTGTTCAATCTATTATTGCACTCGTCATGATTATGAACGGCTTGTTTCTTTCGTTTAAGGTGAGCCCTTTTCTCCTGAAGAGAGAGCGAGAAGGTCGTTCGCAGGAATTATTACCTACACGTTTGCAGAACCAAATCGTTGTGAGTTTCATACTATCATTCATTTCTTGGTGGGGGTCGGTTGTTATTTTTGTTCTCTTTTTGATGCATTGATTCTATGACAAACATTCACCAACAACTTCTCACGCGGCCTACCTTTGTCGAGGTTGATTTTGGTAAGGTTCGTCATAATTTTAACGAGATACAAAAACTTGTTCCCGGGAAAAAAGTTCTGTGTGTGGTAAAAGGAAACGCCTACGGACACGGAGCGGTTCCGATGGGAAAACTCTTTGAGTCGCTCGGTGCGGATTACCTTGGAGTTGCGATTCCTGAGGAAGGTGTTGAACTTCGTTTGTCAGGAATTACAATTCCTATTCTTGTCCTCTCTGCTATTGCAGACAAACAAATCCCCGTCTGTATTGAACACGATCTTACCATTACTGCTCCTTCAGATGAGAAGCTTGAACAAATAGACCTTGCTGCACAACAGGCAGGCAAACGTGCTATCGTACATTTGAAGATTGATACGGGTATGGGACGTATCGGCGTAAACTGGGAGCGGGTTTCAAAATTTATTCCCGTTATGGAAAAGTGCAAACATACTGATTTTGAAGGTTTGTATTCACATTTTGCGTGTAGTGACGAGGAAGGCGGTGTTACCCATATTCAGATTGAACGATTCAATCATGCGATAAAGATTTTTCAAGATGCGGGATATGATTTTTCAATCAAACACATAGCTAATTCAGGTGGTATTCTCTTTTATCCCGAATCGCACTTTGACATGGTGCGAGCCGGGATGGTTCTTTACGGACTCTTTGAGGGTCGCAGTCTCCCGTCAGGTGTTACCTTAGAACCAGCAATGAGCTGGAAAACAGAGGTAGTCTATTTTAAATACATTGAAGCCGGAACAGGTATTGGGTACGGGCACAACTACATTGCAAAAACCGCGACACGCATCGTTACGTTGCCAGTGGGATATGCAGACGGATATCAACGCGCCATGGGACCACATGGGAAGGTAATTATTCGCGACACCATGTATCCTATCGCTGGAAGAATTTGCATGGATCAAATGATGGTTAATATAAGTAGGTTTGGCGAATCTTATAAAGGAGATGAAGTTATTTTGGTCGGGTCTTCGAAGAGCCACAGCATTACATTTTTTGATATTGCAGCGTGGAGTGATACCAGTATTTATGAATTACTTTCGCAGATTTCATCTCGTGTTCCACGGATATATAAAAACCAGAACTAAGTTCTGGTTTTTAATGATTGAATTCCAGAGTTGTTACGTGGTGTTTATAATAAATATCACTATTCTATATCAAAGTGTTGTTGAGTATTTTTTAGACTTATAAAGATGATATACTGTCTGTATGAAAAAAGGTGTTCAACTACAGACAGGTAACACCACAGACATGCAGGTATACCCAACTAAAAAGATCGTCATGGTATCGATAGCTTTTGTGCTGGCAGTTCTGCTTATCATAGGAACTCAACAGATTTCTGCCGTGTATGCTAGTATTGCATCACTACCTTCAGGACAGTGTTCGGGTGATTTTAATGATGCATCCTATGCGAGCGGGTTTTCTAATTTAGCAGAAATGAATGATGAACTATTCAACAATACCAATGCAGCATCTACTTCACAACGTAATGCCACACTCATGTGTAGTGATTTTGAGGGTGCCGTACCAGACGGTTCACAACAGAAGTTTGTAGTAAATGTATCCTGGGCAATGAAACCATCTGAGGTAACCGAACAATATCCTGAGTTAGTACCTGAAATATTATCCACTGAGGTGTTTGAGCTCCAATCTGATATTGATACCAATAACGATACCGTAGTAGTAGATCTTGATGGAAATGTAATTAGTATTGAATCTGAAACATCTTTTATAGATGAACCTGTACCAGATATACAACATGAGGTCTCAGTAGTAGATGAACCTGTACCAACAGATGATGTTGATACAGAAACGCTCCCTGTAAGAGAAATAACGATATCAGAGATTATCAACGAATCTACTTCTGAAACTAACGAATCAGAAACTATACTGCCTGAATCTGTCGAAACTGTAAGTTTTTTCTGGGATATGTTTATCCCAAAGGCCTATGCAGAAGAGGTACCTGAAATTATCGAAAGCCAAGAAGACGAGAATCCGTCTGAACCATCGATAGTAGTGAGTTCAATTGAACAGGAATTAATCACATTAGAACAAGCTACCACACCTGTTACTACCGAAGACACCATTCAACTTGATACTGAAGACAGTACCGACACCATTGTCGTTGATATTGATGGTGTTCAAGAACAACCACCATCTGTAGTAATGAGCGATACTGATCCAGGTTTAGAAATGATAGAAACTACTAGTGATATGTCATTATCGCTCCAATCTGATATTGATACCAATAACGATACCGTCATAGCAGACCTTGATGGTGAATTTCAAATAATCAAAGGTACGGTATCAGTTCCACGTACCTCCTCAGTTCCATCATCAGCTGTCGTTGAGATACTTTACAACATCGGAGCTGATTGGGAGACTCTTGAGTTTGTTGATGAAGTAGATGGTCTTGCGAGTTTTGAATTACCTCATACGGTAGTTGCTGGTGATCTTTCAAACCTCACTATAGCGATTCGAAATCTACAACAGTTATCTGATCGTACACTCTACGTTGATGCGGTGTGGATCGATGTTCAGGTTCCACAAGATCAAATCATTAAAACACAACCACAAGAGGTTAGTACACGAATGTATGATACACCGTTTGTTATTGATCCACGAGCAACACACAGGTGTTCAAGTGAA
>JAGQMO010000022.1 GCA_020428615.1 Patescibacteria group bacterium
TCGTCTTATATTTCAGAAATTGCTGATTTTGATGGAAACGGTTTCCTCGACATATTCACCTTATCTGTTAATAGCAATGGAAGTTCAGCAATATTCTTCCAAGTGGAAGAGTCTCAATAGAATCTACGAGGTGATTTGATAGAAAATTATCCTTGGTTCAAGATTAACTATAAAACGATCCTAATTTTGGTCGTTTTTTAGTTATTGACAAAAATGGTCATTTAGTGGTAATATTAAGCAAAATTCAAAGTATAATATAAACCTATAAAACCTATCGAGATGAAAACAATTCTTACGTTGTTGTTTGTATTGCCGTTTGCAATCCAAGCACAAACTTTTGAGGGATTTGAGACAACAGATCTAGTCCCTACATTTCAGGGCAGCATGCTCTGGAAAGATAACCAACTGTTAGTTACTGGCTTTACTTCTGTTACGACATCCTCAGCAACGACGGCGTCAAACGTTTATTCTAAAAATAGTCTTGGTGCATTTGCTATTGAACACAGCTTTGCTGGTGTTCAGGGGGGATTCTTTGATTCCTATGACGGCACCTTCGGTATCTCATATGTGGAAATAGGAGGAGATGTTGATGGCAATGAATTCGGAACTCTTCGCGTACGAAACGCTGCTGGAGGGTACGATGATGTTTCCATTATCCCACTACGACAAGCAACCGGTTTCAGCGCCGATTTAGACGGTGATGGTGACCGAGATATTTGGTCAGAAGGAAGAGATGCCAGTAACATTGTTCGCCGTTGTGTTTACGAAAATATTAATGGTGTAATAAACCCCACCCCGGTCAAAAATGTCACTGACAATGCCTGTGATCTTGGTGATGCGGTATATGCCGACACCGATAACGATGGTGATCTAGATGTTTTGACGACAGGTCAGAATCAAACATCAGGGCATCTTGATGCAATATTGTGGCGTAATGACGGAGCATTTAATTTTTCACCAATAACAGATGCCTTTTCAGGTGGCCCGCAAGCCCCCTGGGTGTCAATATCAGCACAAGTTTTAGTTGATATCGATAATGATGGCAATAAAGATGCCATTATTATGGGAACACTCGGTGCATGTTGTGGAGAAATTTTATACTCATATCTTGGTGATGGAGATAATCACTTTACTTTCTTTCAGCAAATTGGAGAAGCCCTAAGAGGTGATCTTGCCACCGATGATGTTGATGGTGATGGAGATAAAGATCTGTATGTACTTGCCTATGATGTAAGTGCTAACAGTAAGAGAGTCAACTTATTTCTCAACAACGGATCCGGTACTTTTACGTTAGATACCACGAATAATTTCGATGATGTTGATAACGGGATGATTGCTGTTATTGATCTTGACGAAGATGGGCGTAACGACTTCCTTTATATGGGAGATGCTGGTTCAATTCCTATAAGCAATCCACAAGTGAGAGCGTATAGAAATACAACATGCATCACCTTTTATCGTGACCTTGACGGAGATGGGCATGGAGATCCTACTTCTTCAACTACCAGTTGCGTTGGGCAACCCACTGGGTATGTGTTGGATAATACTGACACGGACGATGCTGATCCATGTGTTCCTGTTAATCCACCTGGATATACAGGTCATGATGGAGAAAATTCCATTTGGCGAAACGCAGATTGTGATGATGACTCATACCTAAATGGTTTAGAGTACGATATGGGTACCGACCCATATGATCCAACCGATTTTCCACTTGGTATCGCAGATAACAATCTGTTTGAGACAATCGTCATTTTCCCAAACCCTACTGATGGGTTATTGAGAATCAAAGATGACAACAAAACAGTGGAACTTGTGACTATTTACGACACTTTAGGTAGGTTGTTACTCCAAATCCAATATAGAGAGTTAATTGATCTTTCCAGTTTTCCGTCAGGTTTATATCTGATCGAAATGAGAAAAGGAAATCAATCAATGACCAAAAAAATCATCAAAAAATAGAATAGAGTCCTGGTACTCGGAAAAGCCTGATAAAATCGGGCTTTTTTTACTATTTTTTCGTGATTTTGACACCTTATGGTATAATCATTTTCATGATGAAAAAACCTAAAAAAATGATCATCGCAAACTGGAAAATGAATGTTACCTCGGAAAAAGACGCCGAGAGTTTGTTTTTATCTATCAAGAATGTTGTTTCAAAACTCGAGTATACGACAATGGTGTGTTGTCCCCCTCATATGTATGTAAATCAGGTAGCCCGTTATGTTGATCACCGAAATTATCGTGTTGGCGGACAAGATGCGTATCCAGAAGAGTCGGGATCTCGTACTGGGGAGACATCGGTACTCATGATGAAAAATGCTGGGGCTGAATACGTAATTCTCGGTCATTCTGAACGCCGACACCTTGAAACCAAATCTGATGTTGCCAGAAAAGTCACCGCAGTGCTCGAACATGACATGGTGCCGATTATTTGTATTGGTGAGGAACAACGTGACAAGAACTGGAAAAAAACATTGACGCAACAGTTGCGTGATGTGTTTAATCGCGTTCCAAAAAAGAACCCAGAAAATATTATCATTGCTTATGAACCAGTTTGGGCGATCAGTGGCGACAAAAAGAATCCAGCAACGGCAGTTGAATACATGGAAGCACTTGAGGTTATTAAAAAAGAATTGCAGAAGATGTTTAAAACAGCAAAGGCCGTTGACGACATGCGGTTTTTGTATGGCGGATCACTCGATGATAAAAACATCGAAGATTTCTTGAAAAATGCCAGCGTTGACGGATTTTTGGTTGGTCGTGTCTCGCATGATCCACGCGTTCTCATGACTATGTTTAGACTCATTGAAGATCACGAACACAGGGAATTATTCGGACAACTTGACGACTAGTACAGTCGTTTTTGATTACATGGGCTGTGCTAATATAGAGATATGAAAGATAACTGGAAACACGTACAACAGCATTCAATTGAGCATGTGTCAGAATTGAAGGGGAAAAAAGTGCTCCTTCGCATTGACGTGAATGTCTCTCTTGGGGAAAATGGAGTGGTTGATGCTGGTGAGGATTGGCGTATTCTTAAATCATATCGAACGATCAATTATTTAGTTGAGCGTGGTGCGTCTGTGGTTTTGTTGAGTCATATTGGTCGGGATCCCCATGATTCGCTCAAACCTGTATATGAATACATGCGTCAGACTATGAATCTTGGATTTTTGCCGACTTATGATGTTGAAATCATACGACAAGCAATTTCAGGTATGGCGCATGGGTCGGTACTCATGTTAGAAAACGTACGTCAATTATATCAAGAATCTGAAGATGATAGTTCGTTTCTTGATCCATTGGTTGAGTTGTGCGATTGCTATGTGAATGATGCTTTTTCAGTCTCTCATCGAGCGCATGCTAGTGTTCATGATGTTGTTCGTAAACTTCCTTCATATTTCGGTCTCCAATTCTGTGATGAGGTTAATAATCTTTCCAAAGCGTTTGACTCAGAGAGCGATATGGTATTACTCCTTGGAGGGGCGAAATTTGGAACCAAGCTTGAACTCCTTCAGAAGTTTTTGCCACGCGTGACGTATGCGCTCGTTGGCGGGGCTTTGGCAAATGTATTCTTACGTGCCAGAGGGATAAATATCGGAAAATCATTTGTTGATGATACAGTTGATATTTCAGACATGGTTGATAGCGAGAAAATTGTACTTCCTATTGATGTCGTTGATCAACATGGTGATATTGTTGCTGTTGATCAAATTGGGAACGATGACATGATGTTAGACATTGGACCAGAAACCGAACAATTATTTGAAACCATTATTGATACAAGCAATCTCATTGTATGGAACGGGCCTATGGGAAAGTATGAAGATCGCTATATTTCAGGTTCGGTTGCCATGGCTGACGGGATTGCAAAAGCAACCGCATATTCAATTGTTGGTGGTGGTGATACAGCGACCGTGATTCTCGAAGAAGGACTTGAAGAGAATTTTGATTTTATTTCAACCGGTGGGGGAGCAATGCTCGAATTTCTCGTGCAAGGAACATTGCCTGGTATTGATAATATTATTGAAAAAGAAGCGTAAGGCGCTTCTTTTTATTCTGAAAAGCCCCACTCTCTCATAATTTCTTTCTCGTGTTCTTTTGAGAGTGCTTTTTTAAACTTTGCTTTCTTTCCTGTTACTCGTTGCTCGCATGATTCCCATGTCGCATGGTGTTCGAGCACACCATCAACGAGTGATAAGTAAGAATACGCTTTTCCTGTCGATTTATTTTTTTTCGTTGATGTATCTATATCTTCTTCATTTGGTACATTCAAAATATCTGGAACAGGGTAGTCGGATAGTGTTCCTCGATAGAGCGATACATGTGTGCCCTCAGCTAATTCTCGAGCAATATCGTCAACCCGTTCATTTCCAGGAATCCCGACATGTCCGCGTACGTGATGCCAGCTTATTCGTTCACGTCCACGCTCTTCAACCAAATCGTAGAGTGTTTTCCAAAGTTCTTGATTTTTGACGTCTTCTTTGCTCGTGGTTTTCCAACCGTTTTTCTTCCATCCGTACATCCACTCAGTAACCCCATTAATCGCATACTGTGAGTCGCTGTATATGTGAAGGTGTGCATCGTTATATATTGCGTACGAAAGCGCAGAAACAATAGCCGTCAACTCCATCTCATTATTGGTAGTTGTGAGTTTTGTTCCGCCAAGTTCAACCACTTCTTCAAGTCGCGGATACACCAATACCGCCCCCCAACCACCGTTTCCTGGATTTCCGAGTGACGACCCGTCAGTAAAAATAGTCAATGAGTTTTCAGTATCTGTATTCATACTCTGTATAGTAACAAAAAAAAGACCTATTTGTCTTCTTTCATTGCCTTGCGAATATCTTTTTCGAGTTGATTCATCAATTTCTTTTCTTCATCAAGTTTCTTGCGCGCTGCATCATATCCTCGTCCGAGTTTCACTTCCTCAGTATCTTTTGAACCCTCAGGAGGCATATAGCTGTAGGATGCTCCTGATTTTTTAATGAATCCATATTTCTCTCCAAGCGCCAAGAGTTCACCATTTTTGGCGATTCCTTCTCCATATATAATGTCGAATTCTGTTTGTTTGAAAGGAGATGATACTTTGTTCTTAGCGACCTTTACGCGTGTTCGTGAACCGACAACTTCATCACCTTTTTTAATTTGAGCAATTCTTCTAATATCAATGCGCACTGAAGAATAGAATTTAAGAGCTTTTCCTCCCGGAGTGGTTTCAGGAGAACCAAACATAACCCCGATTTTCATGCGAATTTGGTTAATAAAGATAACAGTCGTTTTTGATTTTGCAACGAGTGCGGTTAACTTCCGCAACGCCTGAGACATGAGCCGTGCTTGTTTTCCAACGTGGTGTGCTCCCATGTCCCCCTCAATTTCGTCTTTTGGTGTGAGTGCAGCAACCGAGTCTACAACAACAACCGATACATTTCCTGATCTGACGAGTGAATCAACAATTTCAAGCGCTTGCTCTCCCGTATCAGGTTGTGAAACGAGCAATTGGTTGGTTTTTACTCCAATGTTTTTTGCGTACACAGGATCAAGAGCGTGTTCTGCGTCAATAAATGCACACACCCCTCCAGCTTTCTGTGCTTCTGCGATGATATGGAGTGTGAGTGTTGTTTTTCCTGATGATTCAGGTCCGTAAATTTCAATAATGCGTCCACGAGGAATTCCACCGACACCGAGCGCTTCGTCAAGTCCGATCGAGCCAGTTGAAATGGCTGCAACATCAACTTTTGGAGCATCCCCGAGCATAATAATTGATCCTTCTCCAAATTTTGTTTGAATCATATCAACGGTTTCTTGCAGTTGATCTTTAGCAGATTGCTTTGTGTCAGTAGGTACTTTTTCTGTTGCTACTGGTTTCTTTGTTGTTTTTGTTTCTTTTTTCTTTGGCATAATGTTATTCGTTAGGAGGGTAATGATTCAGCGTTTTCTTGTTCCTCTTGCGCCTGTTGCGCTTCCGTATAATTATTTTTGTAAGGACTATTTGTTTTCGTACTGTACAGCGTGTAACGATACTCCTTTTGTTTTCCGAATGAGTCCGTGACGACTATTTCCATTATATTCGTTCCAGGAGAGAGAACAACGACTTCGCTAAATGTACTATCGTCATTCATAGGAATGGTTCTTTCGTTGATCGTCATTGATTCTGTGTTGTTCGTTGATCCTTCAACCAATACGCTCAATGTTTCAATGGTTTGGTAGCGCTCGAGCGATATGTCTACAATGCGAGGTCCTTGCAAATATCGTCCGAATCGATTGTATCCAAATATACTGATCCCGATAAAGAAGAGCACCCCAATGGTTCGTATCAGTATCGTGCGTGGTGTTCGTTCCATACTTATTCTTCATCGGAATCCCCCTTGTTCATGTCCCCATCATATGGGGGGGTTATGTGTTCTGGATTCTCGCTCGCATACACTTCTCGCGGTTTTGATCCGTTTGCAGGTCCTACAATCCCTTGTTCTTCAAGAATATCGATAATTCGAGCAGCTCGACTGTAACCGATTGAGAGACGGCGTTGCAGGTAAGATGTTGATGCTTTTTTACTCTCAAGCACAACCATACGTGCTTCTTCAACGAGTGGATCCTCATCTTCTCCATCGGCAAGGGTAATCCCTCCAGCCCCTTCTTGCAAATGTTCATCAGGTAGGGATATTGTATCATCAAGTTCAAATTTATAGTGTTTCTGAATGTATGCTACGACTCGTTTTACCTCTTCCTCTGAAACGTACGGACTTTGTACGCGTACGGGTTCATTTGACCCTTCTCCTTTGTATAACATATCTCCGTATCCAAGGAGTTTTTCAGCTCCGCTCGTATCTAAAATCGTCCGCGAATCAATTTGTGAAGCAACCTTCATTGCTAATCGAGTTGGAACGTTCGCCTTAATGAGACCGGTAATAACATTCACTGATGGTCGTTGTGTTGCAAGAATGAGGTGAATCCCAACCGCACGCGACATTTGCGCCAATCGTACGATTGCTGATTCCAATTCTCGAGGGTACGCGCTCATGATATCTGAGAGCTCATCAATAATAACAACGATGTACGGCATTTTTTCTGGGAGTTCTCCCGATGTATCTTCTATATCTTCAGGAGAGAGATCTTTATAGAGTGGAGCGACAATGGTGCTGTGGTATGAATCAATATCACGTACTGCTTGGCTCTGGAGGACATCATACCGGCGCTCCATTTCTT
>JAGQMO010000023.1 GCA_020428615.1 Patescibacteria group bacterium
ATTTCTTTCTCTAGTTTTACTGCCAACGTGCGACTCATACCATATTTGGTTTGTAGAGTATCTGCGCTATACCCACGCAATGATTTAATCAACACGATGTTATCTGCTGCAAGTGCCTTGAGCACCTTCAGTGTAATTGAAGGAAGAATAGTAACCGGATACAGTTTCTTATCAGAAACAATCTTCATCAAATTAATATACTTCGGATAATCCCAACCCATGAGTTGTACATCTCGGTACGCAACATAATTAATTGCTGCATCCGTAAACTGAGTATTCGTTACCACCCATATATAGTACTCGCGAGTATCTCCCTCCTTGATCGCTCGTCTGCGTATATCATTTAAACGCGCATCAGCGTACATTACGGTGTTAATGTGTGTTTTCGCTTTAAAATCGTTGCGATACTTAGCTTCAATAATATACACAACGTTTCCTTTTTCAGCCCAAATATCAATTTCATGCTCAACGCCTTCACCTGAAACGTATACGTTATTTTTAACCGTGTAACCCATTTCCTGAAACAGCGCAGCAACATACTGTTCAAACAAAAACCCAGATGGGCCAAGTGCTCCGAGACCACGATCAAGCGCATAGAGTGCGGCGATTTTTGGACTCAAATCACTGAGATAGCTCCGTGTCATGGTAAAAATTTTATCAGTAGACATTCCTGATTGAATGCTGTCTGAAACGATACTACAAACCTGTTCAGCAAGGTGCTCGGGTGCTCCAGTAACGAGAATTGATCCACATAATTTTTCAGGAACAAATAACTCTTTCTCACCTGTTCGCTTTAAAATTTTCTTCGGATGTTTTCGCGTTGAGTGTGCCATTATGCAATTATTATATCAGAAACAAACTATGCGACTATACATCAATAAATTGAAACAGATAAATGTAAAGAGTTAGTATAAATATCTATGGTATAATTCGGCAATATGAACGAGAACAAGAAGACTGAACGAAAAAATCTAGATGAAATAACGAATGTTTGTTTGGCAGCATACCCAGGCGATATTCCAAGTACCCGCATGTGTATTATTCAAGAAGAGTTCAAACAGGGGTTCGAATTCATGAAGCAGTATCCAAAATCTGTTACCATATTTGGTTCTGCCCGTCTCTCTCCTGAAACAGACATGTACAAACGGGTCACTCTTCTTGCCGAGAAAATTGCAATGGCAGGATATGCAGTTGTGACAGGAGGTGGTCACGGTATTATGGCTGCAGCAAACAAAGGTGCAAATCTCGGTGGTGGACACTCTCTGGGAATCAATATTGAGCTCCCTTATGAGCAAGTTATCAATGAGTACGTTACAGACTCAATCAGTTTTCATCATTTCTTCTCTCGAAAAGTCGCGTTGAGCTACTCAGCTGAAGCATACATTTACTGCCCTGGTGGATTTGGCACACTCGATGAAATGTTTGAGATACTCACACTGAAGCAAACAGGAAAAATTCCGCCTGTACCATTAATTCTGTTTGGAACTGAATTTTGGAAACCGTTTGATGAATTATTTAGAAAAGTATTATTAGTACCTGGACATGAAACCATTGAACCAAAAGATCTTGATTTATACACAATCACTGATAGTGAAGATGAAGTGATTGATATGATCACCTCTACACCAGTTCGGGAGGAAATTGTAGTAGATCACGCTAAAAAATAAAACCCCTTTGTGGGTTTTTAATTACGTCTGAGACTATCGCGAATTTCCGTGAGGAGCTCAACTTCTGTGGGCCCTGTTGGTGCTTCTGGCGCGGGGTCATCTTCTTTTTTGAGTTTATTCATACCTTTCACAAGCATAAACAAAGCCCATGCAACAATGAGAAACGCGATAATCGCATTGATAAATGAGCCGTATGCAAGCACCGCTGCTCCTGCTTCGCGAGCTACGGAAACAGATGTAAACGGTTCTCCTGTTCCTTTCAACACAATGAACAAATTTGAAAAATCAGGGATAGTAAAAATTCCCGAGATAACTGGCATAATAACATCATCAACCAGAGATTTTACGATAGTTCCGAAAGCGCCACCGATAATAATACCAATGGCCATGTCCATCATATTTCCTTTCACAGCAAATTCTTTAAATTCTTTCAACATATTATTTATATATTATCTAATAGAACAATAAAAGTATAGCAAATTTTCTGTTTTACAAAACAAAAACCCTTGAAGAGGGTTTAAGATCATGCTTACTTTGATTTGCTGAATCCAATAGAGAGGAAGATCAAAGCAAGGACAACATGGAGAAGATTATCGGCAAGATTTACAGAGAACAATCCAATAACAGAACTTGATGCGATTCCGATAACTGCAACGATTCCATAAATAATACCAAAGATTTTGCTAAAAGCGCGTGCGCCGCTTGCTCCACGTGCAGCAAATACCAGTGCGAGAACACCCGAGAGGAGGTGTACAATATTATGCATGGTATTCACTTCAAATATTCCAAGAAGGTATCCATTTGGCGCAAGAGCAGGCACGAAACCAAGAACTCCAACCACAATGAATAGCCATCCAAGTATTTTTACTGTTTTTGTCATATGTTATTTTTTCGGTGTTAAAAGGTTAGGGTCATCTGACCATCTTTATTATATCAAAATTTCAACGAATACACCTAACAACTTTTCATTTTCAGTAAATTCGTTATGATACTCTGTGTTGTTGATAAAAAACAACACATCCTACTTGCCAGATCGTCTAATGGTATGGAATGAAATACTACCTGCGTAGTATTTCATCCGATTCCGAGCATATGTGAGGAAATCATCGTTGTGAAGTTACTGAACAGATGATAGGCTGGCTTCTGCTCAGAAGTCGGGGGAGTAAATAAGCACTCATCTTGTAAACTAAATACCAAGCAATACACATCATATTGCCAGATCGTCTAATGGTAGGACCCCGGCTTCTGGCGCCGGTTATCTAGGTTCGAATCCTAGTCTGGCAGCAGATAAAAACCACCTTATTTCTAAGGTGGTTTTTAAAATTCATTTTTTAATTAATTATGCATTCTTTTGAGCCAATTACTCTCTGCGTTTTTGTAAGAAATAACCATAGATAAACCATTGACCTCTAGTCTTGTTCCCCATAACGAACACCACTGTGGAAGTTCATGTTTGTGACGTAAATAATCTGAATAAGGAATTAAACCTTTTTCTTTTGTTCGCACTAAACTTTCTCTTACCACAATAAAATTAGACAAGTAACGAAAATCCTTATCAATAATACCTAAACAAGAAAATAGTTGTTTTGCCATTCTAATTGCAGAATCTGAAAAATTCTCTCCTTTCTGTATTTGATACCTAATTGAAAATTTTGTGTTATTTTTTTCAGCTTTTACACCGATAATCCCTTCATCAAAACACATGAGTTTTTCAACAATAAATTGACGTTCAGTAGTAGGGCTTATGGAGACTCTCCAAATATCCAAGGTAATGAGCCCTTCTCGTTGACCATTTTCATCAAGAGATGTTATTTGTAAATTATCAATAGTATGAAAGTAATTCTTACTTTCATCTTTCCAATCCTTAACTCGTATATTAGTTTGCGGTTTGGTAATGGGGGAATTTTCCCATACAATAGTTGTTCGGTTCCAAATTTTTAAACCCATAATTAAAACGGTATTTGACTTATTTTTATAAGAAATAAGCGTTCAGTATTGAAGACTGAAACTTTTTTGTTAATAAATGATTTACTATTTATTATTCATTTTTATTCAAATTAATCAATATCTCAACTAAAAACCAATCATAATGACTGGTTTTTAAACTATGAAAAATGTTATGAATTATGTTGTGGACGTTCCGGAAGATCAATTCCCCACTCTTCGAGTTGGTCATGAATTTCCTCATGAGATGCTCCGTCTTCGTGCATACCTTTCAGTGTTTCTTTCTGCTCGTCAGAGAGTTCTGAGAAGAATGGTGGTTCTGGTCGTTCAATACCCCATTCGTCGAGTTGAGCCTGGATTGCTTCGCGATCAGCACCACTCTCGCGAAGTTCTTTCAAGGTATCTTTTTGATCATCGGTGAGTTGACTCATGATGTGTCGAAATGCTCGCGGGTGTTTGTGCATTGGCATCTCGATACCCCATTCGTCGAGTTGATCTTTGATATCTGTTCGTGTGGCACCGTCAGCGCGCATTTCAGCGATAGTTGCTCGCTGTGCATCCGTCAACGGTGAATGGTCGCCTGAAAATGCGTACGCCTGAAGTGCACTGAGACCAAGAATGCCGACGAGTGCAATGGGTACAATAATGTTTTTTGCGTGTATGTTCATACGTTATATTAGATAATGATTATATGGATAATACTATCAGCCAAGGGTGCGCGAGCCTTACTGACACTCATTACTACGTACGATCTCTGATTTTGTTTCAAAAAATTTAATGAACGTTTCGCGAGGATTTAATTGCATCGCAGGTGATCCATCACGAAGTGGGCGACGCGGAGGTTGCCACGTTGTACGAAGTGGTGGTCGCTCTGGCCCACCGCGGAGTACCCACGGTGCAATACTACACGCATGGAACATGTCATCACCAGTAGCATAGCCAACGAGACGAATTTCGTTGTATACGTCGAGCGCACGTCGATCAGTAACCAGAACTTCATCAAGACTAATAACGTACTCATCACCGTCAAAGACGGTTAAAGACAAAGTATCACCTTCAGGCTCGTATGCAGTAATTGTTCCTGCAAGGAGTCCACTCGCTGGATCAACCCAAAATTCTTCAATAGTTGCAATACCGCCAATTAATCGAGCACCTCTTGGGAATGTGCGTTCAAATCGTTCGTGTAATCGAACTGAGAAAAATACAACACCGAGAATAAAACTGAGCGCGAGTATACCAGCGATGTACTTCCACGTTTGTCTACGATACGCATTTTTTGTTTGCTTGACCTGGTAGATCGCAAGACCAATAAATATAGCCAGGGCGATACCGGTAACAAGAATAAATAGTGGTGCACGGTGTGGTGGCAACATACCGAAGTTACCAACCTGAAATACCAGTAAGGCAACGAGGAAACTCGCAATGAAACAGGAGGTCACGATACCAAGCCATATGAATGTTTGCTTCAGCACGAAATACCAACGTGGTAACGGGGTTACCTGTCGTTCATTGATGATATCAAGTATTCGTTTTTGCGTATCCTTAGTCATGGTTATGTTGATTATTGCTGTACCAGCTTTTGAGCTCTTGTTTTGCCCGCCTCAATAGTGTGCTGATGGTTGGCACCGGTTTTTTCAAAATATCGCTCATTTCCTGGTACGATTTTTCTTCAAAGTATTGGAGCATTAAGACTTCTCGTGAGATAGGCTTCAAGGCATTGAGTCCTTTAAGTAGTACATGTTTATTTTCCTGTAATTCCAAATCTTTCAGAAAATGTTCATACGATTCAATTTGATCAAAAAGTGTGTCATCAGTATCAATGTAACCACGATCACGTTGGTGCTGTGAACGACGAGACCAATCAATGACTTCATTACGAGTAATACGATATATCCATGAATTAAACGATAGACTTTCATCAAATGCGTTCATGTTGGTGTAGACTTTCAGGAACACGTTCTGCAGAATGTCTTGTCTATCTTCATCCGTGACATTCGTAATACGCCGTATGTACCGATTGAGTTTTGATTCATAGCGTTCAATCAGAATACCAAAAACAACATTGTCAGTCCGCGACCGAACAATGAGTTCTTCATCAGTGTAGGTATGGGTTGTCGCCTGATTGTCCATAGTCACGGGATAATTCTAACATGATCACCCTCTCCTCGTTACTACGCACGAACCATGTTTTTGTTTCAACATAAAAACCACCGAGAACGGGTGATTTAAATCTTCAGATATTTGCGTGTTGCAATGTAGCTAGACACAACACCAATAATCATTCCAGTCGCAAGGAGCACAACCACTATTGGAATCGCATTGATGAGATAGTAGTTGAAAATATCCATTCCACCAAAGAACGTCTTGGTATAAACACCTACCCAATGGGTCATCGGATACAACACAATCATGGTAAGGAGAGCTGCCGAGATACCATAGAGCGCGCCCATGACAATGAACGGACCACGCGTGTAACGATGTTCTGCCCCAACGAGACGTTTGATGATGATTTCTTTTTTGGAGGCAAAAATAGCAATACGCATGGTCGAGAGAACAACCAACAAAGCAACAATACCAAAGACAATAATAACAGCATACGCAACTAACCGTACTGCATCACTAAACTGATTCAATCGATCAATGAGCGACTTGTTATCATAGTAATTGATACGTTCAACAAATTCAGAATTAGTAACAACTGGTTCAGATTCAATAGCCGCAACTACGGCTTCATATTGCGTGGATTCATACGCACGAATATTCAACGATGCACCAAGCGGATTATCTCCGAGTTCCTCAAGCGAGCGATTGATTAAATCATCATCTTTATGACGCTCAACAAAATCAATAAATGCTTGCTCTCGAGATACATACTGAACATCACGAACTTCTGGAATAATTTGAATGCGTTCTTGGAGAGTTAAGATTTCAGACTCAGGAACATCAGGGAAAAAGTAAATATTGATGTCTACACGATCCTGCAACTGACGAAGTGAGAATCCAAGTACTGCATTCAAAAAGAGCAGTGCAGCAATCATCATGAGTGACATCGTCATAACAACCACTGTTGAAAAAGAAACGAGTTTGTTTCGCCAAAAATTAATGAGTCCTTCTCGAATAATACGTTGTAAATCTAATCGTAGTGACATAATACTAGTGTTCGTGATACGAAGCGTTTTCTTCGTCTCGAGTAATTCGACCGTGATCGATTTTTACCACTCGGCGGTGGAGTGCGTCAACAACCTCTCGATCATGTGTTGCTAAAATAACCGTTGTCCCAAGCTCGTTAATCTTTTTTAAAATATTGAGAACGGATTGAGAACTGTGGGGATCGAGCGATCCTGTCGGTTCATCAGCAATGAGTACCTCAGGTTGATTGATAATCGCCCGAGCAATGGCAAGTCGTTGTTGTTCTCCTCCGGAAAGCTGTGTTGGAAAACTAAAGCCCTTCTCTTCAAGTCCGACAAGCTCGAGCGCATGTGGGACGTCTGCCTTTATTTCGCTATCTGATTTGCCGATCATTTCCATAGCAAACGCAACGTTCTCGTATACTGTTTTATTTTCAAGGAGTTTATAATCCTGAAATACGACCCCTATTTTTTGACGATATTTAGGAACATCAGCTCGGCGCAGATTATGAATATTCACACCATTGAAATGCAAAGAACCTGATGTCGGTTTCTCTTCAGCTAATAACAAACGGAGGAGTGTGGTTTTTCCAGCTCCTGATGGGCCAATCAAGGCCACAAACTCCCCTTTCTTAATCTTAAGATCAATGTCGTGTACCGAAGTATTTTTACTCTGGTACGTTTTTGAAATCTTATCAAATACAATCATTATGCGTACATTTTATCACAAAGAAAAAAGCAATGAAATATTATTATACTTAATTATTCTGTATAAAGAGATCAATATCCCCAGCAAGCACTGCTGAAACATTACCGGTCTCAATCCCCTTGTCGTGATCTTTTACCATTTGGTACGGGTCCATAACATAAGAACGCATCTGGCTCCCCCATTCGATGTTCACCTTATCAGAAATGGTCAATCCTTTTGCTCGTTTTTCCTCATCATCTAGATGTTTTTTGTAGAGTTTTGCACGCATGATTTCGAGCGCTCGTTCACGATTTCGTTCTTGTGTACGTTCTTCGGAAATAAAGACTGAAAATCCGGTTTTAGGATGCACCACGCGAACAGCAGTTTCTCGTTTATTGACATTTTGCCCTCCTGCACCTCCTGAACGAGCAAATGAAATTTCAAGTTCCGATTCATCAAAGGCAAAATCTTGGGCTTTGATGTCAGGCAATACTTCAACGAGTGCAAAGCTCGTCTGCCTCTTGTTCTGTTTATTGAATGGTGATTTACGAACCAACCGATGCACACCTGATTCTCCGCTGAGCTTTCCGTATGCACTCTTTCCTACCACCTCAAATGATATGCTACGATAGCCATTCAACTCGTTCGGGCTCTGATCGAGGAGATTAAGTTGGTATCCATTACGTGTGGCAAAACCTTGGTACATTTCAAAAAGCATACGTACAAAATCTTCAGCATCGTCTCCCCCAGCTCCTGCAAAAATAGCAATGGTGGCGTTTCCGCGATCATATTTTTCTTCACCAAGGAGTTCGCTTTTGAGTCGTTCAATTTCGGCAATGACAAATTGGGCACGGTCTTTATCTTGCCAAAAATCAGCCGAGTACATTTCTGCCTCGTACGATTCGATGTGTTGTTGTAATTCCTCTTTTTCCATACCTATTACTCTAGTATAAATCCAAAATAAAAAAACCCGCCAAGGGGGCGGGGTTTCTCAATAAAAGATCAATAAGACTAGTCTTGTGCTAAATTCACTTGTTGTTGGATTGTTAATACGAAACGACCATTCTGTTCCATCATTGATGAAATTCGCCGTTACGTGATTGAAATCATCAATAGAGCCACTTAAGACGACAATATCGTCCCAGTTCCATGAAGCGACAGCATAGGTTTGTATATCCGGGTCAGCAATTGTATACGTAGTGATGTCACTTGGGTCAATGGTCATTGTTGTTGTAACCGCCTTCGCGACTCCGAGAATCGCACCCGGATTCAAAAATCGAACACCCCATTCAGGTGCAACACCAGGACCGTTAGACAAGAGCACTTCACCATCAAGGCCTGAATCACCAGCTGGTTGAAGATCTCCCGAAAAGCGAACACTCCCCACCACCTCAAGTTGAGCACCAGGAGTAGTAGTTCCTATCCCAACCTGAGCATTTACCGATGCTCCAACCATAAGAATTAAAAGTATTAATTTTTTCATAATTCCAGTTTTTTTGTTTTCCGAACGCTATTATACAGTACACATAATAAAAAGAAACCAACCACTGGTGTGGTCGGTTTTCATTTATAAATATTTATAAATTTTCTACAAATACACTCCCAATATGGTAGGGGTGGGTTAACGGTTTTATATCGATATGTTTAGCACCATATAAAGAGCCAACTTTTGCTTGTACAACAAAAGCATAGGTTTTGCCTGCCACATAGTCCGGTATCTTAATTGGATGATTAGCAATACTTGCCGACCAACCAATTGCGGTTCCAACGCTACTATCCTTGTCTTCTATATGTGGGGCTATGGCGAAAGATTCAATCTCAACCATATTACCAGAAACTTCATCAAGCTCTCTTATAGAAACCTCTATGACAATTGCTTGAAGAGAAGTGGTAAAACCGCTACCTGCTAGATTGACGCTAATCTTGACCCATTCGGAAGACGCATAGCTAGCATCTAACAGTTCAGTAAATGTGTCTGATGATGTAAGGGTTACGTTAAAGTCCATTATATCATAAGCGTAGTCGACTTCCTCTAAGTCTTCTTCATTAATGATTCTTAACCAACGGCTTCCGTCATTGAAGTAAAATCCAGGCGACACATCATTTTGCTCTGAAGTGTTCCAAATCAAATTACCAGATTCGTGGTAAAAAAACGGTAATGGGCTTTCTATTGAGACAAGAGCAACGTGGTTAATAATCAGACCTCCTGGTAGACCAGAGTTAAGGTCAAGAACGGCATTAGGACTTGGGTTAGTGTGACCTACAGCAACTTGAGCAGAAGCCGTTATCGAGAAAACTAATACTAAAAGAAATATTTTAAACGTATGCATTTTTAAAAAAGTTTGGTTAAAAAATCAAATTTGGTTTCTCATTTAATCTACAATATATTATAAAAAATGCAAACTATCTAGCTGTTGTTTAACACACGAGTGGTCGAGAGAGTTTGTAGAGAAGGTACACACTAGACAGGGTAACAAAACCAAGACCAATATATGAAACAGCAAGTGCGTAATGACTTAGGGTTCCAAGGTACGCACCAAATCCAAGAAACGTGAGAACAGGCGCTAATACCAATACCCCACAGGACAAACATCCGATCCCAAACATCCCCAAGAACATACCAGAAATACTCGCGAATAAACTTTTTTTATGAAAAAATTTTGCGTGTCGTTTAGTGAATACCACAAACAACAGTATGTTCAAAACAATCAATAGAGAAAATCCAACAATTAAGAGTTGTTCGTTTAACGAAACATCCAAAAACGATGTGAGGGTATACTCAACAAAAATATCCCATTTCCGAGAAAACTGTAGTCCTGGAATCTTGTAAGAATTGCTGAGAATTTCGTACACAGGCAGAAGTCGTAATACAAGAAACATGACCAACGAACCGATTATAAAAAAAACACTGTTTATTGGTCGACTTACAATAGCGATAAGGGTTCTCAACATACCATCCATTATAGAGAAAAAATAGAATATGCGTAGCTCCGAGATTCTGGTATACTTACGGCATTACTCTCATTTTTAATTACATCACCGTATGAACATGAATTCGGACACAAAATCAAGTGCAGCATTATTGTTGTCAATTATTGCAATTATTATTTCACTTTTTGGAGGTGGTATTTTCACCAATCAACCGCTTGACGGACCGGATGGGTTTTTGAAAATGACCGCCAAAGAGGTCGGTATGAGTAGCCGAGCTTACGACAAATGTATAGCTGACCCAACTATTGCAGACCTTGTGGATGCTGATATTGCTGATACTGATGCGATTGCGGCGTATACTCAGCTTCAAGGCATTGGAACTCCGTTTAATTTGATTGTTACCGATACACAAGTAATTCCAGTCAGCGGAGCGTACCCATATGAATTCTTTGATCTTGTTGTAAAAACAATCAACGAAACAGGAACTGTCAGTCAAGATATTCTCGACCAATTTGCAATTACCGAATTTGATTCGGGTATTCGTGATATCGTATCTCCATTCAATCCAGACAATGACCATTATCGTGGTTCAACAACACCATCAATTACCATCATTGAGTACTCAGACCTTCAGTGTCCATTCTGCGCACGAGTGCACCCAACATTCCAACAAATTCTCAATGAAAACGAAAATGTAACATGGGTATATCGTCAATTACCTCTGACCAGTCTCCATCCTCAAGCATTACCAGCAGCAATTGCTAGTGAGTGTGTCGCACGAGAGGAAGGAAATGATGCATTCTGGCAATTTGCTGATACCGTCTTTGAAAATCAAGATCAACTGCAATAAATAAAAACCATCAATTGATGGTTTTTATTTGGTTTGTCTCTTTGCGCGAGCGCGATCGGATTCCTTTAAATATTGTTTGCGAAGGCGAACGGCGTCAGGCGTAACTTCTAAATATTCATCATCTCTCATGAGTCCCATAGCAAGTTCAAGCGTCAGTTCAAGCGGTGGGGTTAATTTTACCGTTTCATCAGATCCTGAAGCTCGCATGTTGGTGAGTTGCTTTCCTTTTGTTGGATTCACCTCCATATCTGCACCCTTAGTGGTATTCCCCACAACCATTCCTTCGTACACTTCAGTTCCTGGACCGATATAGAGTGTTCCGCGTTCCTGAAGGTTTGCCAGTGCAAATGCGAGCACCTTACCTGTGGCCATTGAAATCATCGAACCATATTCTGTTTTCATGATAGCGCCGGCATATGGTTTAAAATCTTCAAAGGTTGTGGTAATAATCCCTTCTCCTTTAGTATCAACAATAAACTCATTCCGATAACCCAAGAGTCCGCGTGTTGGGACCGAAAATACCATGCGTGTTTGTCCGTTGTCTGACTGCATATCATTCATAACACCTTTTCTCTTGCCAAGTTTATCAATCACCGTACCTGAGAATTCTTCAGGAACAAGGATATTTACCTCTTCAAATGGCTCGTGCTTCTGACCATCAATATCTTTGATAATTACTTCGGGTTGAGAAATAGCAAGCTCAAAACCTTCTCGTCTCATATTTTCTATAAGAACAGCAATATGGAGTTCGCCTCGTCCATAGACCTTGAATTTTGAACCTTCGGTTGCATCAACCCTCAATCCAACATTCACCTCAAGTTCCCTTTCAAGTCGCTCAAGGATTTGGCGAGATGTTAAAAATTTCCCGATACGTCCTGAAAAAGGAGAATCATTCACAAACATATTCATTGATATAGTCGGCTCATCAACAAAAATTGCAGGCAAGAGATTTTCACCATCAGTTGATAATATTGTTTGCCCGATAAAAATATCAGGAATGCCGGCGATCATGACAATATCACCAGCAACAGCTTCTTCAGTTTCAACTCGTGTGAGACCCTTGAAAGAAAAGAGTTTTGTAATTCTGCCACTTACCGTATTCTTGCCTGCTGTTTTTAAGAAAATATTTTGACCTACCTGAACCTTGCCATCATAAATACGCGCAATACCCATGCGACCAAGAAAGTTATCGTAAGCAAGATTAAATACTTGTCCTCGCAAGGTTTGTGAGAGGTGTTCCTCATGAGACGCACTCGGCACCTCTGCCAAGACCAGGTCAAGAAGCGGTGTGAGATCTTTCATATCAGCATCAGGAGACAATCCAGCAACTCCATCCCTTCCAATTGCATAAATCGTTTTAAATTCGAGCTGTTCGTCATTTGCCCCCAAATCAAGAAATAATTCATAGACATCTTCCTGTGCTTGTGCAACATCAGCTGCAGGTTTATCGATTTTATTCAATACTAAAATAGGCTTCAGCCCAAGTTCGAGTGATTTTTTCAACACGAATTTTGTCTGTGGCATTGGTCCTTCTGCAGCATCAACCACAAGCAACACTGAATCAATGGAACGAAGAACACGTTCAACCTCAGAACCAAAATCCGCGTGACCTGGAGTATCCAAAATATTGATTTTGGTGTCTTTGTAGAGTACTGAGGTATTCTTTGCATAAATGGTAATACCACGCTCCTTTTCAAGATCGTTTGAGTCCATACTGACTCCTCGTTCAACCGCTCCTGTTTGTTCGAGGATTGCGTCAGTCAATGTTGTCTTTCCATGATCGACATGAGCAATAATTGCAATATTTCGTATCTCCATAATGTTTTGTATCGTACCACAGTTTATACAAACAAAAAGCGGTTCATGAGAGTTCCGCCTTTCCTTAGAGAACGTTGGTATGGTTCACGCTATCACAATCGATTTCTGACAAAAAGAATTCGTCAGTTTCAAAGGTGAGTTTTTGTATATCCTCGTACATGTAAATGTCACTGTCGTTTTGGTATTGAGGAACGTATACCGGTTGATATCCAACAAAGAGGTGGTTATCTTCGATTTTGTAGACACGTTGTTCTTGCCACGTTTGTCCTTCTGCATGCGCTGTTGCAATGACATTCACAAAGACTCCGTCACTCACTCCAATGAATGTTGCAGTATTATTATCCTTAGCAAAAGGTAAAATATTATGAATTCCCGAAACGGTGGCATCATCATTGATGGTTAGTTCAACATATTCACGGTCAAATGCATCTTCACTATCGCCTCTGATTTCTTTAGGGGCTTGTTTTTCATATAGATAACACATTTGTCCGGTACCCAATGTGTGATCGTCTGCCAAACGCCCAAGTGAAGTATTATTAACATTTGCTCGAACAATCAGCAAAACAACAACAATAACCCCAAGAATGATAAAAATATTGTTGATATATCGTTTTTTCATATGATTACCAGTATATGCAAATATATAAAAAAAACCAGCGCAAAGCTCTGATTTTTTATCGATTATTTTGAAAACAATCTCGACAACTAACGCTTTCTGGGTCTCGTGGATTAAACGGCAATTCGTTAATATCAGAACCGCAGTGCATACATTTCCAATTTCCTTGGATCATTTTACCCGCCCGGCGTTCTGCCTTTTCTTTCATGTAACAATCACGACATGTGAGATTCTCAGTGTTTTCCGGATTGAATGGAAGCGTTGTAATTGCAGCGTTACATTTACTACACGCCCAATTACCTTCAAAAGATTCCCGAGCTGGACGACTTTTTGCCATACAATCGTTACACTTTAAATCATCGGTGCTTCGTGGATTAAACGGGAGTTCCGTAATCGCTGAGTTACACTCACAACACGTCCAATTTCCTTGGATCATTTTTCTTTCAGTCACTATACTTGTTTTTATTTCTCTACTCTAAGATAGAAAACTTTACGATTAAACTTGATGCCCAGGCCTGCACCAAATACGTGAAGTTCCCTACATCACCGCCAGTGTACCACAACTCATAAAAATACCATAGGATATCTTTTCACGCTTGTACTATAGAAACACCGCTATATGTTCCGGCTATCGTACGCCCAATGCAACAATGCTTGGCGTTGACGAGGTCGACATGACCAATCGCCAGGAGCACAATTATTATACACCTGGGTACCGTGTCGCCGAAAGGCACGCCATCGTTTAATCTGACGCGCATCTTCTTTAGGAATTCTCCTGCCAAGATAGTACCTGCAATACCATTGAAACCAACCGCGAGGATCATCAGGATAAATCCAACCTTTCTTTTGCCACACTGACAACGGTTGACTTGCGGAAACATTAAAGAAATTAAACTCTTTATGTTTGTGACCATCTGAGGATAGTCGTGCATTCTTGAACCAACTTTTTGGAAATTCATCAGGAATGAATTTGCCAAAGTACGCACCACCAAAAACACCGAGTTTAAGCATCTCTTCTGGGGTTACATCAGGTTTAAAATCAGGATGAAAATTAGCACCAACAGGTTCAGTTAATTCATAGGTATATCCTGGTTGCATACTTTCGTTTGTAACAATAGTTTTCATATAAAAAGTATATCAAAAAAAACAACCATCTCGAGAGACAGTTGTATCAGGCAATACCACGGAGAAAGTATCCGACCATAAATGAAATACATGCCGCAATAGTACCAACAATCACGGTACGTACAATATTCTCAAAACGAGATGCACGAGCGACACGTGCCCCTATGTACCCAATCAAAACAAAGGCAAAAAATGCTGCAGCCATTGAAGCATAAATATCTACCCCTATAAACTTTGGAATAAAAACACTCAATCCAAACGGAATAACCGGCAAGAGCCCAATGGCAACAAACGAACCAAAGGTCACGAAACCTTTTTTAATTGGTGTTTTGCCTTCATTGTCATGTCCGTCTCCGTTCATTTGAGCTTCTGAAATTGACGAGAGGTATTCGCTTGAACCCATTGACCATGCATCGGCAAGTACGTTGGCAAGACCAAGAATGAGAATAACTCCTGAAGAAAGACCGGCACCAACAGCTCCGGTAATAATCGCAACGGTCGTAACAACGCCATCAACTGAACCGTACACAAATTCAGGTAAGTATCTATGTATAATCTTTTTCATAATAAAAAAAGCGCGAACGCTAATTTTATTATTCTATCACAAGTTCTACGTTTGTCTCTGCATCGACATCACCTTCAACCATAGTAGTATCACCATCATCGGTAGTACCTTCCTCCATAGTGTCGTCAGAGTGATCCATCATCATAGTATCATCCTCCATCATTACATCATGATCGTCATCCATCATAGTATCGTCATCATCATGCATTGCTTCATCTTCTTCCATATGATCATCATCCATCATCATTTCTTCTTCCATAGCATCTCCTTCTGCTTCAATGGTAACCTGCAAATCAACGAATGCACCCTCCAATTCATCAAGAGCTACAACAACATCAAGACCTGATTCTGCTTCGAGCTCAGCACTTAAGTTTGAAACTGAATCGCTCAACGCTGCGAGTTCCGTTTGAGTACGGCTTGATGTTTTTCCTGAACGTTTTTGAATACGAGCTTGAAAGTCATTCAAAGCAGTAACCGCTGCTTGTACTCCTGCTTGCGTCTGTAAATTGAGATTTGCGCGAACAGTAGCAAATGTTGTTTGAGCATCAACAGCGAGTTCCTCAGTCACGGTCTCATCAATTTCTTGTTGCATCTCTGAATTTACCTTGTGTTTGGTACCATTGTAAACTGCATATCCACCCAATCCGATTACAGCGATAATAATAATTGCGGCTATAATTCCTAGCCCTTTTTGTGTATTGTTATATGTCATAATTTTCAATAAATAAATGGTATGGTCTTACCATGTGCAATTATAGCATAAATTTTTCCTTAAAAAGAATAGCGAATGGTGGAGAAATTTTTAATGTATCCTTGTGCATCAACATGAATACCTTCTTGTTCATATAATTTTCTCCTCGCATTATCATGATGTTCGCTCGTCCAAATTCTACCCCCGCTATACACGATTCGATGCCATGGGATATTAGTGTGCCCATTTTTGTGTGCTCTAGCTAAAATTCCCGAAACACTGCGTGCAGCTTGACCACTACCCCCAGAGACTCGTGCAATATCTCCGTAGGTCGCAACCCGACCAGACGGAATTGACAGTGCCGCTTCGAGCACACGCTGACTGAATGTCGTATCCATAATAAAAACTATATCACAACGAGGTAATATAGTTCTGAATTCCTGTCATGCTCGTATCAAAATCATCAAGGGTATAGGGTGTACCGTCAACATACGCAATGGATTGAACCGCATCTGAAACACCTATAGCATAGGCAAGTTCTACACGTACTTCACGAGCACCCTGTTGTTTCAACAATGTTTGGGCAATGTGTCGTGCGTACATCGCGCCACTACGATCAACTTTTGTCCAATCTTTGCCTGAAAATGCACCGCCACCAACAGGTACACGCGGACCGTAGCTATCAACAACAATCTTTCGTCCGGTCAGACCGGTATCCGCATCAAATCCTCCAACACTCCACTCTCCTGCGGGATTCAATAGACACTCAACAGTATCACTGATAGAAAAACTATTCTTGGTAAGCCAATCATTCACATGATTTTGCAGTTCTTCAGTTTTTGAATGTTGAAAACTTGCGACAATAACAGTAATTTCGTGCTTGTTGTTGATAGTAATTTGTGTCTTGCCGTCATACGGATAGAGAGCGTAGAGGTACTCACAGAGTGATCGTGCAAGGTAATATTCCTGAGGCACCATGTCTTCATTGTGGTTACACGCATACCCCACAACGATTCCCTGATCGCCTGCTCCACCCTCATCAACCCCGTGGGCAATTTCAGGAGATTGTTGAACGAGGTTAATCGCAATGTCATAATTATCGCTTCCGATAATTTCAATAATAATGTTTCGTATATCTTTGTCACTGAGTTTTCCTCGGCTCGTAACCTCACCAAGAACGTAGATGTGTCCGTGACCTCCCATTACTTCAACTGCCACTCGACTGTACGGATCTTGATCGCAAAAAGCTTGTAATATTCTATCCGAAATGCGATCGCATATTTTGTCGGGATGTCCGGGCGATACGTACTCTGCTGTAAATGTTTGTTCTGTCATAAAAAAATAAAAGTATATTAAGTGATTAATATACTTTCATCGATTGTCTAGATGGTGTCATCATGCATGATAGGAGCACCATGTACGCATTGCGCAGGTTGCCGACAGGTCACAGAGTCATGTCTCTCGCTGTTCTCTCGATGAAAGTTAGTTATATTATACACTTTTTTCAATGTTTCAAATATTTGACTAATGAATTGATAATAGTTAAAATTTCAAAAAATCTTACAATGAAGGAACTGATAAAATTATTCCGCGAATACAATATTATCTACAGTATTTCAGAACGAAAAGAAAAAGGTACTATTGTCCAAAAAATTTTAATCACTGCCCCACATCCAGAACCAACATCTCATATTGAGTTATTTGAAAATGGTGAGTATTTTACCTACGTGTTTTCAATCATGTCTGAATTGGAACACTATCGTCTAGAGGCGTGCACTTTGTTTCACCATCACTACTTACTCGATATTGAGGATACTGAGCACATCGATGCATTACCTGCTAACTTGTACCAGTTGAACGACCCATTTTGTGATTACGATATTATTTTTGATGATAATGAGATCGAATCAGTAATTATTAACGAACCAAATGGTGACATCATCATCATGGAACACGCTTTGATTACACCAGAGAACATCATTTCAGTTCAACTCATGATTGAGAACGAGCACGAACATAACTCGTTGACTCAATCGCTCGTACAATATTTTCAATACACGAGAGATGATGGCATTATGTGGCTTGAAATTCCACTCAACATGTTTCAAACTGTTGTATTTGAGACCTAAAGAGGGCTATCAAAAGATAGCCCTCTATTGTTATATAAGGGCTTTGCATTTCTTAAAAAACGTGAAATAATTCCGGTATCAGAGCCGGCGTACTCTGTGTTCTATTCGCAATTAGTTTATTTTTTATTTCGTTTGAAATGATAACTATCATGACATACCTAGATCTTTTAGAGCTTCCATTTGGTCTCTTTGCATTCTCATATGACGAAGATGACTCATGGGAAAGTGATGATGATTACGAAGATGAGGACGGTGATGAAGACGACGGAGACGACTGGTAAGAACTCATAAGAAAAACCGCAAAGTTATGCGGTTTTTCTTATGAGTTTATTCAAGACCTAATAGAAGCATCATTGCACCAATTCCAATGATAATCGCAAACAATTGTAGGAACGAGTGCTTTACGCGCGTCATCTTGTGCATTTCTGGAATGAGGTCACTCATAGCAATGTAGATGAATCCGCCAGCAGCAAATGGTAAGAGCAAAACCGCGAGCAATTCGCTCGCATTACCGAGTACGAGCGCGAGTCCTGTTCCGAAAACAGCAATAATCGCTGAGACAAAATTCAACCACAGTGCTCGCTTGACCGTATATCCCGAGTGCATGAGAATACCAAAGTCACCAATCTCCTGCGGAATCTCGTGGAGGATAATCGCAATTGTGGTTGCAATCCCAACCTCAACACCAGCGAGGTAGCTCACTCCAATAATGAGACCATCAATGAAATTATGTACACCGTCAGAAACCAACACCATTTTGCCAACTGGGTGCACTTTTTCTTTTTCTTCATCATCAATGTGATGGTGGTGCCAGTGGAGGAACTTTTCAAGAATGAAGAATATTAAGATACCGGCGATAATGGCAATGGACAACTGAGTAGGATTACCAAAAACTTCAAATGCTTCGGGAATGAGGTGAATGAACGCATCTCCCAAGAGCGCACCAACGGCGAGCGAAACGAGGAGAAAAATATACTTGCGAAGGATGACCTCTTTCAACGAAAGTGTAAACACACCAAACAAAGAAACAAGACTGACAACCAGAACGCTGATAATTGAATAGAAATAAATTGAAATCATAGAAATTATAGATGAATACTAACGACATTTATGACACACTCCTCTAAAGAGCACATCGGTAATAACGTATTTGCCAATGGGTAGTGGTCGCGATAATTGCTCTACCTCATCAACCAAACCACAGTTGGTGCATACAAAGTGATCGTGCTGGTCGTGTTCGTTCGCCATTTCATACATGACGGTATCCTTTCCGAGCACAACCCGTTTGATCGTACCTGCGGCAACGAGTTGCTCAACATTTCGGTAGATGGTCGAGTAATCCGCGCCTTTGATTTTTGTGTGGATGTCGGCAATGCTCAAAAGATGGTTGTTCTTCAAGAGCGCGACAATTTTGTTTTTATAAATATTAGTTCTCATAGTATTATGCAAACTACTTGCATAATATATACCCTCCCCAGAAAAAAGTAAAGTGTCTCTCACAACAAAAACCACACATGTGGTTTTTGTTATCCCAAAGGCACACTATCGGAAATATCTTGTTGATTTGGGTATTCATTTCTGAGTCGCTCGATGTCTGTCGATTCCATAGTCCAACTGATTGAGCCGAGATTTTCTTGGAAATGTTCCTTGTGTCGAGTTTTTGAAAGAGTAAGAACATTCTTTTGAGAGATAAGCCAATTAATAGCAATCTGAACAGGAGTTTTTTGATATTTATCACACATTTCTTGAATAATTGGAACGCTCTCTGAGAGAGCTCCTTTTTCCACAGGTCTCCAAGCCGTCAAAAAAACATCATTTTCCTGACAATACTCTAGCAATCCTGTTCGTTCGGGCTCTCTAAAAATGAGATTATAGTGAACCTGATTACAGACGATTTTGTTTTCTGAATATTCTTGTGCTTCAGCCAAATGCTCTTTTGTAAAGTTAGATACCCCAATATGTTTCACCAAACCTCTTTTCACCAATTCATCTAAAGCTTCAATTGATTCTTTGAGCGAGATATCTTCATTATACCAATGCAACAAATACAAATCTAAATATATAACGCCTAAACGTTCAATGCTCTTTTGGCAGGAATTAATAATATCGTCATAGTGAAAATGCTCTGGTTGCACCTTAGAAACGATGAAAAGTTTTCCTCTGTCATAAGACCTGATTGCTTTGTTCACAAGGGTTTCTGTATAACCATTCGCATACAGTTCAGCCGTATCAATATGGATAATACCGCTATCAATTGCTGTTTTTATCGCAGTAATATCGGCTTCGTCATTATTCAATTTATCATGTTCTCTAG
>JAGQMO010000024.1 GCA_020428615.1 Patescibacteria group bacterium
TGTACCGCCATTTGGTCTCCGTCAAAGTCAGCGTTAAACCCAGCACATGAGAGTGGATGGAGTTGAATCGCTTTTCCTTCAATGAGAATAGGCGTAAATGCTCGAATTGAAAGCCGGTGAAGTGTTGGTGCACGGTTCAAGAGAACGTATTTTCCTTGAATAACTTCTTCGAGAATTTCCCAAATTTCGTCAGTTGGTGTTTCAAGGAGTTTTCCAGCTCCGCGAACGTTAAATGCCATTTCACGATCAATGATTTTTGCAATTACAAACGGACGGAACAGTTCGAGTGCCATATGTTTTGGCAAACCACACTGATCCATACCAAGTTTTGGACCAACAACGATCACCGAACGTCCTGAGTAATCAACTCGTTTACCAAGGAGGTTTTGACGAAACAACCCTTGCTTTCCTTTCAAGTTATCTGATAGGGATTTTAGGTTTCTCTTTTGTGATGATGATTTTGCAACCGTTCCTGAATGCTTACGAATCGTATTGTCGATCAATGAATCAACTGCTTCTTGAAGAATACGCTTCTCGTTGCGAAGGATAACATCGGGCGCGCCAATTGACATCAACTTTTTCAAACGATTGTTTCTGTTGATGACACGGCGATACAAATCATTCACATCGGAAGTCGCATAACGTCCACCCTCAAGAGCCACCATAGGTCGAAGTGCAGGCGGAATAACCGGAATCACATTGAGAAACATCCACTCTGGTTTGGTTGATTCACGATTGAGAGATCGTATGAGAGATAGTCGCTTCTCAATTTTTGTTCGCGTTGCAACTGATTTTGTCGCCTGTACCGCCTTATCAAGTTCAGCTTCGAGTGCAACCAAATCAATATTTTTAAAAATGTAATAAATCGCTTCAGCGCCAATACCGGCTTCAAACATTGATCCAAATTTCAACGAGAAAATATTATATTCATCTTCTGAAATAACTCGGTGAAGTTCAATATCTTGGATTTGTTTTTTGGTAACATCAAAAAGATCTTTGAGTTTCTGTTTATCCTCATCGTTTTCAAGACTTTTTTGTTTCGCCTTGTATTCCCTACTCAACTCTTTTAATACATGTTCTTTCGCTTCTTGATCAACATCCGTGATGATATAGCTGGCAAAGTAGATTACTTTTTCAAGTTTTGAAACAGGAATATCTAAAATAAGACCCATACGCGAAGGAATGCCTCGCAAGAACCAAATATGTGCTACGGGTGAAGCAAGATCAATGTGTCCCATACGGCTTCGGCGCACGATAGCACGGGTAACTTCTACTCCACACTTTTCACATACGATGTCACGGTACCGAATACCTTTGTATTTTCCACAGTAACATTCGTAATCTTTTTCTGGACCAAAAATACGCTCATCAAAGAGTCCGTTACGTTCTGAACGACCCGTTCGATAATTGATAGTTTCGGGTTTTATCACCTCTCCGTGAGACCATGCGTGCACAGTTTCAGGTGATGCCAAACGAATTGATACCTGTTTTTGATTTTTTCTTGTTGTGTTTTTTTCTGCTGTATTCATAGTAGTATCAATTAGTCATTTATTTCTGTTATTGATTCTGATTCGACCATAGTATCCGTGGTATCACCATTCACATCTTCATACGAAACAAGATTATGCTCTTGCAATGTTGCCAGGTTCACATCCAACGACAAACCACGCAGGTAATTAACCAATACATCAAACGATGCTGGGGTATTTTGTTGGTTGATCTTGTTTCCCTTGATAATTGAATCAAAGGCGGCTGATCGTCCAGTAACATCATCAGATTTAATAGTTAACATTTCTCGAAGCGTATGGGCTGCGCCATATCCTTCAAGCGCCCACACTTCCATTTCTCCAAATCGTTGACCTCCTGACTGAGCTTTACCTCCGAGAGGTTGCTGGGTAATCAGACTGTATGGACCAATTGAACGAGCGTGCATTTTATCATCGATCATGTGGTGAAGTTTCAAAATATACATGTAACCAACAGCTACGTCTTGATCGAATTTCTCTCCCGTTCGTCCATCGTAGAGCGTTACCTTACCGCTTTGTGAAAATCCTGATTTTTCAAGCTCTTCTGCAATTTCGTCTGCGGTTGCTCCAGCAAAAGGAGGAACGATGGCTTGATAGCCAAGCGTGTTCGCAGCAAGTCCGAGGTGCATTTCGAGAATTTGACCAAGATTCATACGTGACGGAATACCGAGCGGCGTCAAAATAACATCAATAGGTGTACCGTCTTCCATGTACGGCATGTCTTCTTCGGGGAGTACGATTGAAATAACCCCTTTGTTTCCATGACGTCCTGCGAGCTTATCTCCAACCTTAATGTTCCGAAGCTGAGCAATTTCAATGTACACCTTTTTCAAAACCCCAGATTCAAGTTTGTGTCCTGCTTCACGTGAGAACACCTTGACGCTGATTACGCGTCCTTTTTTTCCATATCCAAGACGAAGAGAGGTGTCCTTAACATCTCGAGATTTTTCTCCAAAAATAGACCGGAGAAGTTTTTCTTCAGGTGTCAGTTCGGTTTCACCCTTTGGTGTTACTTTTCCAACGAGGATATCGTTTTCTCCAACATACGCTCCAACTCGCACAACTCCCTCCTCATCGAGATTTGCGAGTTTCGATTCTCCAACGTTAGGAATATCGGTTGTGATTTGTTCTTCTCCGAGTTTGGTGTCACGAACAATACATTCGTACTCATCAATTCGAATTGAAGTAAAGATTGAATTTTTAACAAGACGTTCTGAAAGAATAATCGCATCCTCAAAGTTTTGACCATTCCAACACATAAAAGCAACGAGTACATTCTGTCCGATTGCAAGTTGTCCCCCTTCGGTTGTTGATGTATCAGCTAACACCTGACCTTTTTTTACTTTATCACCTACCGTAACAATCGCTCGTTGGTGAAAGAATGAGTTTGAGTTCGTTCGGATAAAATTAATGAGATTGTAAGTTTCTTTATTTCCTTTGGTGTCTTTGACAACGATGTGTTTTCCGTCTGATTCAATAACAGTTCCTGATCCACGAGAAAGAACAACGCGACCGGTATCGAGCGCGGCTTTTTCTTCCATACCGGTACCAACGAGTGGTGCTTCAGCAACAACCAAAGGCACCGCTTGCTTCATCATGTTTGAACCCATGAGCGATCGGTTTGCATCAT
>JAGQMO010000025.1 GCA_020428615.1 Patescibacteria group bacterium
TGGCAGTAAAACTAGAGAAAGAAATTGATGAACTTGTAGGGAATGGGGATTAGTTGTTGACCCGTTTTTTAAATTGTGGTTTCATGATGCATAGAGAAACCCTAAAACTTAGAAGTCATGAATTATTATAATCAGTGGGATCATTATGGAAATAGAATCAAGAAAGGTAACCCTGTTACTCTCTGGAAAAAAGTCGTTGCTCAGGTCGATACAGAGTCACCCGATAGTATTCAATCTAGGATGACAGCAATAGAGCGATTAGGTACAAAGAATACGCTTGGAACGTTTTCAGAAGGAGCATATCCTATTATGTTTACGATTCCAATGATTTTTGATGAAGAAGATCCACCATTTGATTTATTTATGGGTGGTGTAAGAAAGTAATAAGCACCAAATGTTAGTAACTCTGTTAACTAACATTTGGTGCTTTTTTGTTTTTACTACATTCGAGGTATATAATGAAACTATGACGAATTCATCATCAAGCAACACCTATAAAAATATTCAAGGTGCAATTCGAAGAGCAGGGGAAGACCTCGGTTTTTCTGAATCAACAATTACTACCATTACCAATCCATATAATGTCATCAACGAGTCAGTTATGGTTGAGGGTATTGATACACCGATCAACATGTATCGTGTGCAATTCAATAACGCACTTGGTCCATATAAAGGTGGCATTCGATTTCATCCTGATGTTGATCTCGACGAGGTAAAAACGCTCGCCATCACCATGATGTTAAAATGTTCACTCGTAGGCATTCCTATGGGCGGCGCAAAGGGCGGCGCAACCTTGAATCCAGAAGACTACACCGAAACCGAAATCGAAGCGGTCGCCCGTGCATGGGTACGTACCATGCACGAATACATTGGTGTCGACAAAGATATTCCCGCTCCTGATGTTAATACGAACGGTCAAATTATGTCCTACATGCTCGACGAGTTTGAACACATTGTTGGGCGTTCAGAACCTGGGATGATTACCGGAAAACCAATTGCATTAGGTGGATCTCTCGGGCGCGAACAGGCAACCTCTCAGGGTGGAGTATATGCACTCCTTAAAATGATTGAATATTTCCCTGAAAAGGTCGGTAAAAAACGTGTTGTTATTCAAGGATTCGGTAATGTCGGTTCATTTGCAGCAACTCTTCTCGCAGAAGAGGGGTTTACTATTGTAGGTATTTCAGATTCTCGAGGAGCTGTATATTCTGGATCGGGACTCGAGGTACATATGGTTGCTGAAAAGAAAAAAACGAGTAATCAAAGTCTTCACGAAATGTTTGATGATCATGATGATGTCTTGAAAATCTCGAACGAAGAGCTCTTGCTACAGGATTGTGATATCTTGATTCCTGCTGCACTCGAGAATCAAATCACTGAAGCAAATGCCAAAGATATTCAAGCGCATATTATTCTTGAACTTGCCAACAATCCGACAAGTCAAACGGCTGATGATATTCTCAAAGAGCGAGGTGTTTTAGTTATTCCTGACTTTCTTGCTAATGCTGGTGGAGTTACCGTTAGTTATTTTGAGTGGGTTCAAAATCGTGCTCAATACTATTGGACAGCTAAAGAGGTTGATGAGAAACTATTTCAATTCATGGTTGATGCAACAGATAGGGTGTACACCTTGTCTCAAAAAGAATCTTTGACATTGCGTGAGGCGGGATTTCGTCTGGCGGTTGAACGAGTTGGTCGCGCCCTTGAACTTCGAGGTCAAAAATAACATGAAGCGTTTATTTATTGGTATTTTTATATTTGGTATTACCCTTTGGTTTGCACCATGGGTAGGTATTGTGATTGCTGGGGTCTATAGTTTTTTTCATCATGGTCGTTATTATGAACTCTTATTTTTTGGAGTGCTCATTGATACAATATATCAGTCGATTATACAGGTTGGATTTCTGTTTATCCCGATATATACGATATGTTCCCTTATATTATTTTTTGGCATCTCTTCAATAAAAAAGAAAATGAATATCTATGCGTAATCCTTTTTTAAAAAGAAAATATCGTGATTACGAAATAGAACCAGATCAAATTTTTCTTGATACCATTAATATTTCACAGCTGAACAAGCAACAGTTTGAGGGCGTTATAGAGCGACCCATATCCCAGAAAACACTTATCATCCTAGGAGCTTTTTTCCTGTTAATTTTTCTCTTTTTTTGTGGAAGACTCTTTTTTTTGCAAATCGTTGATGGCAACAGTTTTCTGGCTCAATCAGAAAATAATCGATTAAAACGCGTGCCTATTTTTGCTGAACGAGGTGTTATTTATGATCGAAATAATATTGAAATTGCATGGAATACTGATAGCGGAGGTCAAACACCTTTTTCCTATCGAGCATATACCAAACTTTCAGGACACGGACATGTTCTTGGGTATGTGAATTATCCTCAGACTGATAATGCTGGGAACTATTGGAGAACCGAGATTTCCGGTCAGGCTGGAATTGAGAAAAAATACAATGATGTGCTCGCTGGTGTGAATGGCTCACGTCTCATTGAAACGGATGCGCTTGGTCATGAAATATCAAATAGCACTATTTCAAACTCAATGAATGGAGAAAATATTGTAACTACTATTGATACATACCTACAACATTACTTATACGAAGCAATTCATAAACAAGCTGAAGAGGGAGGGTTTCAAGGAGGAGCTGGCAGTATTATGGATGTTCATACAGGAGAATTGATTGCATTTACCAGCTATCCTGAATTTGATCCGTACACACTCGCTGAAGGAGAGGATGTTGAAAAAATTCAAGAATTTTTTAATGATCCGCGTAAACCCTTTTTGAATCGTGTACTGTCAGGACTCTATTCCCCGGGCTCTACCGTTAAACCATTTTTAGGATTAGCTGCACTCAATGAAGGGTTGATTACAAAAGATACTACGGTTCTCAGTACTGGTAAAATTGAAATTCCAAATCGATTTAATCCCTCAGAACCATCCATTTTTCGTGACTGGCGTCCGCAAGGTCATGGAATTACCGATATTCGACACGCTATTGCTGATTCTGTGAATACTTTTTTCTATGCCATTGGAGGTGGGTGGAATGGACAAGAAGGGCTCGGTATTGATCGCATTGAACAGTATATTAAAGACTTCGGGATTGCACAGCCAACTGGTATTGATTTTGGAAATGAAGCGGTTGGAACAATACCAAGTCCTGAATGGAAAAAAGAGACATTTGCTGATGGCACATGGCGTATCGGAGATACCTACATTACCTCTATTGGTCAGTTTGGTTTTCAGGTGACACCAATTCAAATGACGCGCGCAATGGCAGCGATTGCTAATAACGGGATATTGTTCGAACCGTTACTGATTGCAGGAGATTCACACAGTGAATTGGTTCCTGACCACATTTCTCTTGATGATTACGAGCTCATTAGACAGGCATTGCGAGACACGGTTACGAAGGGAATAGCTGCAATCATCAATAGTCAAGATGTTGCTATGGCTGCAAAAACGGGAACCGCTCAGGTGGGTGTTGATAATGAATTTTACAATTCATGGGTTGTCGGTTTTTTTCCGTATGAGAATCCCCAATATGCCTTTAGTATTGTTATGGAACGAGGTCCTGACGGAGGGGTAGGATCTGCCGGACGAGCTATGAGAGATTTTATTGCAAGTGTTTCGGTCAACTACCCTGAATTTTGGCAAAATCTACAGTAGGTTGTACATTTTTTGTGTAATGAAAATAATTTACATTCGTTATATACTGTAGGTAGCAAATTCTTTGCTATTGTTTTATTCGCTGTAATATTTTAAATGTATGAAAGTAAGATTATCTCTCGTTGGTGTGTTATTAGCTACATTCATCGTATTCTCGGGAAGCCCAGTCTTTGCACAGAGCAATACTGATGCGGTGGCAACATCAGTTGGTGCAGCAGTAGTTAATACTGATGATGTACCTCAGTTGAGTTACACGCAAACACTTCGCCGAGGAGTGAAGAGTGAACAAGTACGTGCGCTTCAAAATATCCTTAAAGAACTTGGGTTTTATGATCGCAGTCTTGACGGTGATTATGGTTCAGGAACATATGCAGCAGTGCTCGCATTTCAACGTGCTCGAGGATTGGCTGCTGACGGAGTTGCCGGGCCAAAAACATTCGCAGCTATTATGGCTTCTGCAAATGGTACATCCTTTACGCTCCCGCCAATTTTAGATGACAATTGTACTGATCAAGATGTCTATGAACCAGTATGTGGCCAACAAACTATTAATTGTCTCGTAGCACCATGTGACGAATCAGGACCTCGAACGTTTGCAAACACATGCTCTCTTGAAGCCGCAGGTGCAACGTACCTCTATGATGGCGCATGTAGTAACACTCGTCCTACCGAAGAGGGGCTTAGTGACGAAGCTATCAAAGCACTCATTAAACAACTCAATGCGCAAGTTGATCGCTTGGAAAATTATATTAAAGAGCTCAAGGAAAAAATCGCAGAACTCGAAGAACAATTGGGTTAATACAACAAAAGACCTTGAAAGGTTTTTTGTTTTTCTTGCAACAATATTATTCATCCTTATACTTGGTGTCATGGAACGAGAGTTTTTAACAGCTGAAAAACAGGTTGAACTGAAAAAAGAATTAGAATTCTTAAAGACAGAAAAACGTTCGGAAATACTTGAACGTTTGGCTTTTGCGAAATCTCTTGGCGATTTATCAGAAAACGCAGAGTACCACACATCAAAAGAAGCGCAGGGTAAGAATGAGGCACGCATCTCACAGATTGAGGCGATTCTGAAAAATGCTGTTGTGGTTGAAGCTAATACTGACGGAATCATTGATGTCGGGTCAATTGTGACGTTAATAAAGAAAGATAGTGGTGAAGAAAAAACCTATCAAATTGTAGGTAATGAAGAGGCGGATTTTGCTTCAGGAAAAATTTCTTTTGAATCGCCTCTTGGTAGTGCGTTGATGCATAAACAGCAAGGAGACGAAGTGAGTGTCGAAACGCCAAAAGGTGGTATCATATATGTAGTTAATAACGTTTCGTAATTATGGCATCACTTGAAGAATTGCGGTCAGTTCGGCTCGCAAAAATTAAAAAACTACAGGAAGCTGGAATGAATCCATTTCCAGCTGATGTTACGCGTGATGCAACGCTCCAGGAAGTAATGGAAGACTTCAGCGAAGGCGCAACACGTTCTCTCGTTGGGCGTGTTACCGCAATCAGAAGCGCTGGAGCAATCAGCTTTATTGTTATCAATGATGGAACTGGTGAATTTCAAGCAGTTTTGAAAAAAGGTGAGATTGAGGAATCACTTCTTGAACTTTTTAAAGACACAGTAGATATTGCTGATTTTGTTTGGTTCTCAGGAGAATTGTTTACAACTGAACGTGGTGCCAAAAGTATTCTCGTCAAAGATTGGAAAATGGCAGGGAAGGCGCTCTTACCATTACCTGATAAACATGCAGGATTGCAGGATCAAGATGAAATCTATCGCAAACGCTATCTCGATACGTTAACCAATTCAGATTCACGGGAAATTTTTAAGACTCGAGCCCACATTATCTCGGCCATTCGTGAGTTCTTTGATGATCGTGGTTTTATGGAAGTTGAAACACCGATTTTGCAAAACCAAGCAGGTGGGGCAATGGCGCAAACATTTAATACTCATCACAATGATATGGATATGGATATGGTACTGCGGATTTCGCTTGAGCTCGAACATAAAATGATTATGGCAGGCGGGTACTCTCGTATCTATGAAATCGGCAAGAATTTTCGAAACGAAGGTTCAGATCCGACCCATATTCAAGAGTTCACCATGATGGAGTGGTACGCTGCATATGAAACACTTGAACAAAATATGGAGTGGACAGAAGAACTCATTAAACACCTTGCACAAGACGTTGTTGGAAAAACTACATTCACCGTGTGGGACAAAGAGGGTAGTCAACACGAAGTGAATCTTGATACCAACTGGCCACGTTTGCGATTTCCTGACCTTCTGAAAAACAATGCTGATCTTGATATTGAAACTGCGAGTATTGAAGATATTCAAACCACAGCAGAAAAATGGGGTATGCCGAAAGAAGAAACGGCAATTACCGGACGCGCAAATCTCCTTGATTTCATATACAAGAAATCATCACGTAATAGTATTGTTGGTCCCGCATTTGTTACTGATTATCCGGGAGACCTCAAACCGCTCGCTCAACAAAACGAAGACGGAACGGCTCGTGTTGCACAGCTCATTATTGGTGGAGCCGAGATTACCAATCAGTATGCCGAGTTGGTGAATCCTATCAAGCAACGTGAACTCCTCGAATCGCAAGCGCAAGCGAGAGAAGAAGGAGACGCTGAAGCAATGGAGTTGGATGAGCGGTTTCTCACGGCGATGGAACACGGTATGCCACCGATGACAGGATTCGGAATGGGTATTGATCGCCTCGTTGCGTTCTTTGCCGAACGACAAAATTTGAGGGATGTTATCTTCTTTCCTATTGTTAAACCTCAGAAAAATGATTGACACTCGTTTTTCTTTTTGTGTTATACTACCAGCGTATGAAACGAACATTTAGCATTAACACGCTCTTTAAAGACGCGTGGAAAGATTATAAGGCGAATTGGACTCTGTTTATTCTGATTGGAATTATTTTTGTACTCATAGGACTTGTCAGTAAATTAGGAAGTAGTTTCAATCCATACACTCATACTTTTGAACAACCCCTTGTTACTACGGTTATAGGATTTCTGTTGCAAATGTTTGTAGGGCTTGGTTTTATTCGTTTCCTCCTCAATATGGTGGATGGAAAAGAGTATAAGGTTGAAGATCTCTTTCGGGGTGCCGAATCTGTAGCACACTTTATATATTTCGTGGTAGTTGCACTTTTGTATGGTGCATTTATTGCTTTTGGAATGGTATTATTGGTTGTTCCTGGTCTTGTTGCACTCGTTGGATTTATTTTTGCACAATACCTGATGGCTGAACGAAAAGCTGATATCTTTGAATCATTTCAAAAAAGTTGGATGATGACATCAGGAAATCGGTGGAAAATACTATGGTTGATGATTGTACTTGCATTATTTAATCTGCTCGGTGTTATCGCGCTCTTTGTTGGATTAATTATAACCGTGCCAATGTCATATATTATTTATGCTCGGTTGTATCGAACGCTTGACGGTGAACTCGCGACAACACCTGATGAGAAAAACGATATAGAAGTCGTTGAAGTTCTCGAAGGGAATCAAACAGCATAAGAGCTTTTAACAAAAAACCTGAAAGGGTTTTTTATGTTTCTTATCTTGCTTAACAAGTGGCTTTTTAGTAGTATCAAACCATTGCCGGAGTGGCGGAATTGGTAGACGCGTGCGACTCAAAATCGCATGTCTTCGGGCGTGTGGGTTCAAGTCCCACCTCCGGCACCAATACAAAAAGACCTACTAAGGTCTTTTTGTATTGGTGGAGAGAAATACACTTTCGTGTATTTCGTGTGGGACTTGAAAGGCGGACTCATGTCCGATTGGAGCGTAGCGGAGCAGGACAGAGGAGCCGGGGTCGCGGAAGATTGCAACGCAATCTATCTGTGACCAAGCCCACCTCCGGCACAAAACATTATTAAAAAAGCTTTCATTCAAGCTTTTTTAATTAACACATTTTTCAGAGCTTTCTGAAGAAACAAACAAGCTTGCGATTGCTGCGACTATAAATGTTACTTGTGGCGGGAAGTAAATTACAATTGGTACTGATATGAGAAGAATAAATAATCTTCCAAAATTGAGTGATAACTCTCTGAAAACCGTATATTCATCAATATACGATCCGTTATCAGCAGCATGTTCATACATGGTGTGGGTGTACGCCATGTCTTGTGATGCCCTCCCGGTGTTGTAGTAGGTGTCGGCAGCAAATACTTCGGTTGGTGTATCGACAAACATTTTTAATATCCAGCTTGAAGCCCCGAGGAACCCGGAAATTTTCAATAGTAATTGTTTCTTTCCAATATCATCGAGATATCCCACAAACGCGCGTAGTAAAACAAGAGAAAGTACTGAAAGCGAAGCAATAATCCCGAAAGTCGTATATTCTTCATTAAAAGCGATAAATATATAGATAGGCCAAATAACACCAGAGACGGCTGTTTCTGTTCCCCGGCTGAAATGTGAGAGAAAGAGACTTCTATTTTTCTTTGCAAAAAGTTTTTTGAATGATTCCCAATAACTGAAAGAATATTCCTCATAGGTTGTTTCAAGAGAGAGTAGAGGTATGATTGATGCTAATACAACAATAATCGAGATGAGAAAAATAGGAGAGAAACCGTATCGTGCAATAACAAACCCTGTAAAGATAGGAATAACAGCTGAAAAGATGATCTCTATATTGCTCATGATTGCTAATTGTTTTCCTCTTGATTTATTGTTTGTGAGTTTTGCATAATCAATATGATACGGCATCCAATACGTGAGTCTAAATATGGTGAGCGTTACGATATACAGTCCAATCCAAGCTGCCATATCCGTTTTGTCAAAAAGATATAACGATAGCATGGATAATGCCAAAAATGGCATTGCAAATCTCATAAGTGGTTCAAATCCAACTCGTTTAAAAAATTTTGCTCCAATTGGCAACAAGAGCATAAATATACCAAACAAAACAAAGCGCAACACAATGACTTTTGTGAAAGAGTTATCAAACTGTTGGTAGAAAAAGATAACACCAAATGAACCCAACAGTGTCATACCGATGTGTCTTATAAGAGAATTAAGGTAAAGCTTTTTTAATCTTTTCGGAAATTTTATAGAACTATATTCTTTAAGTAAAACATTCATAATCCAATAACTGATATTGTACCTGAAGATTTATATTCAAGGAATAAATTTTTCCAAGTGTATTGCCTATGCTACAATAGCTGTATCATGTCAGAGTATCAGAATAATTCTATCTTTTGGGTTGAAACTGAGAAAATTAAACCCAATCCTTTTCAACCAAGGCGCGAGTTTGAAGCAAAGGCGCTCGAAGATCTTGCAGATTCGATTCGACAGTATGGCGTGTTGCAACCGCTTGTTGTAACGCGAAAAGAAGTATTTCGCCCAGACGATGGCGGTATGGACGTCTTTTATGAACTTATTGCTGGAGAACGCCGTCTTCGTGCATCAAAAATTGCTGGACTGAGTCAAATTCCAGTTATTATCAGGAAAGAAACTGATGATAAGGTGAAGCTTGAGCTTGCTATTATTGAAAACTTGCAACGAGAAGATTTAAATCCTATTGATCGAGCATTAGCATTTGAACAACTCCACAAAGAATTTGGATTGACGCATGTAGAAATTGGAAAACGAATGGGGAAGAGTCGTGTTTACGTTTCTAATACGTTGCGGTTACTTTCTTTACCGAGTGAAATTAAACAAGGTCTCCTAGAATCTCGCATTACTGAAGGTCATACACGTCCGCTTCTCATGCTTGCTGATCGACCTGAAGAGCAAACGACACTCTACAAAGAAATCATGGTGAAAAAAATGTCGGTGCGTGATGCTGAGAAGGTTGCTCGCAAAATCGCTCAAGATAGAGTCCGCAAAAAAGAGTTTGTTGTTGATCCAAAAATTCAGAAGTATGAAAAACAACTTGCAGAGAATCTTGGCACTCGTGTTCACATTGAACCAAAAGAAAATGGTGGTCAAATCACTATTGATTACTTTACCATTGACGATCTTGAACTCATTTTAGATTCAATGAAAAAAGTAGAACGAACAGAGAGTATGATGGACTCATACCTTACCGGTCAACACACGGTTTCGTTTGAACAGGTTCATGAGACTCCTGAAAAAGAGATTGAAGAAACAACACCTGTATCTTTTTCGCACGATCAAGTAAAAGAAGAACAAAAAAACACTACTCAGTCAGCTTTAGAATCAAAAGACCCTTTGGAATTATCTAAGGGTACGAATGAAGCAGTTATAGATGATAATATGGCTTATTTGCGCAATAGAGATATAAACCAATATCACGAATCCTCTCCTCCTGATGAATCAGTTTCATATGACCCCATGCCGCCCGTTCGAGAATATCAATCAGAAGAGAGAGAACCGCATTACCAGGAATCAACACGTCAATATTATCAACCCCCCTATAATAGATATCCTCCAAATCAAAGGATGCCGTATCAACAACAAATACCAGGTCAATCAAAAAGAGGACTTCTTGGGAAATTATTCGGATAAATAAAATAACAATAGTACTCCTATTGTTATTTTATTTGTTAAAAAATTTGTTCCACAAACTGTTTTCTTTTAAATATTTCTCAATATGTTTTTTTGCCAATGTTGTTTTTACATACGGTAACCACTTGCCAGAAGGCGTACCTTTCTTGTTTGTTTGAATATTTACTATATCTCCGCTTACAAGAGTCGTTTTGAGCGCAGAATTTTTTCCATTAATGAGCGCTGCTTGTGCCGTATTTCCGATTTCGCTATGAATGGCGTATGCGAAATCGATGGCTGATGCTCCACTTGGCAAATCGAGTACATCTCCCTTAGGAGTAAACACAAAAATGCGGTCTTCAAAGAGGTCAGTTCGCAGTTCCTTGAGAAAATCTTTTTTTTGTTCCGTTTCTTGCAACTCTTTCAACTCTTCAAGCCATGCGAGCGAATACTTGTCGGGAACGGTTGAACCGCGTTGTTTGTAGACGTGGTGCGCGGCAAAACCGTACTCTGCAAATTCATGCATTTCTTTGGTTCTCACTTGTATTTCGACAATACCGCCATCACCCGTGAAAATGGTGGTATGGATTGATTGATATCCATTCACCTTTGGGAGTGCGATATAGTCCTTGATACGTCCTGGCAATGGTCGCCATTTTGAGTGAATAATACCGAGTACGCGATAACAATCATCAACGGTTTTAACAATGATACGAAGTGCAACAATATCGTAAATTTGTTCAATATCCATATTTTTACGTTGCAATTTGCGCCATAGACTATATCGACCCTTTACTCGTTGGTGCATGGTAATATCTTTGATGTTGTTCTTTGCCATCTCGGCATTCAATGTACGCCATACTTTTTCCAGGTATTTTTCATTCAGCTTCTTTTTTTGCTTCATCAAATCCTCCACCATTTTTGCCTCTTTTGGATAGGCAAATGGAAATGATGCATCTTGAAGAGCTCCAACTAATCGTCCCATTCCCAAGCGATAGGCAAGCGGTGCATAAATCTCAATAGTTTCGAGGGCAATACGTTGTTGTTTTTCAGGTTTAACATACTTAAGTGTTTCTACATTATGTAAACGATCGGCAAGTTTAATAACGACCACACGAAAATCTTCAGCAGTTGCGATAAAAAACTTACGCAGTGATTCAACGTGTCGTTCTCGTCCTCGATATTTGAGTGTTCCAAGTTTTGTTACCCCATTAACTAAAAAAACAATTTCGTCCCCGAACTCTTTTTGAATTTCCTGCTCGGTAACAGGGGTATCTTCAATAGTATCGTGGAGAAAGCCGGCTGCGATGGTTGTTGCATCGAGACCGAATTCTGCGAGGTTTTTGGCAGTTGCAAACACATGGTTGAAGTACGGTTCACCAGAAGCTCGTTGTTGTCCCGCGTGAGCTTTTTTTGCAACATCGTATGCTTTCTCCAATAGCTCTTTCTCCTTAGCTTTCGGTGCTGTTCTCATCAAGTCATAGATTTCCTTCATGTCCGTTTCCATATAGAACCCAGTATACACGAGCATTATAAAATCAAAATATGGTATTATTGAGAATAGTTATGGAACATTTTGAGAACAAAGAGTATCCTTCTTCTGAGGATATGGAAAAAATTATGTTAGCAAGTCATGTCTTTAATGATCTTGATCCGGATGATACTACTATATTTGGAGATTCTTCTCGTTGGAAGAATGTCGTTGAAAGGTTTAATAAATATCTCATTGCCATTGAACAGAAAACCAAAGGAGATGAACCTGCAACAATACAAGAATTTCTGCTCGTTATGAATAATTTTATTCTCCATTTTGTGGAAGGAGAAGCAGGATATTCAGATCGAGAATATGTTAAGGAGTGTTTGGAAAAAGAACCTGAATTCAAAGAGCTTGCCCATAAAATTTCTCTCCTTGCCAATGCTGAACATTATGATGAACGAATACATCAACCTGAAATAGGCGATATATTCACCGATGCGATAGATGAGAAATACCAGTTACTCTACAGGGCGTATCTACTATTGAGAACGTATAATTCTGGGAAAGAAGTTGAGTTGCATCGTTAGTTTCTTTTCTGGTATACTTGTTCTCATGGAATACAGATTGGAAAATATAACGGTTCTACAAGCGGGGTTTTAACGACCCTGCTTTTTCTTTGCACGGATTATGAAATCATCAAAAAATAACAGAAAAAAGCGAAAATATATTTTTGTAATTGGGGGAGTTATGAGTGGTGTTGGAAAAGGAATCACTGCTTCATCCATTGGAAAAATTCTCCAGTTTACAGGATACAGGGTATCGGCTGTAAAGATTGATCCCTATGTTAACGTTGATGCAGGTACGATGAATCCTACTGAACATGGAGAAACATTTGTCCTTGAAGATGGCTACGAAACCGACCAAGATATGGGTAACTACGAACGTTTTTTGAATACCTCCTTAACCAGAACATCGTATATGACTACCGGCTCGATTTATCAACGAGTTATTAATCAAGAACGTTCTCTTGGTTACAAAGGTAAAACCGTTTCAGTGGTGCCACACGTTCCACTTGCCGTAATTGAGCAAATCAAACAGGCGGCGAAAAAAGAAGACGCTGATATTACCATTATCGAAATTGGTGGAACAGTCGGTGAATACGAAAGTATTCTGTTTCTTGAAGCTGCTCGCATGATGAAACGACAGCATCCGCAAGATGTCGCATTCGTGTTGGTATCATATTTACCGATCCCAAATACGCTCGGTGAAATGAAGACAAAACCGACACAACACGCAGTGCGTACCCTCCAAGAGTCTGGTATTTTTCCGGATATCATTATCGGTCGTAGTCCCGAGAGCATGGATCAGCGAAGGAAAGAAAAAATTGCTACATCATCAATGCTTCATCACAGCGACATCATTTCAGCTCCGAATCTTGAAAGTATTTATGATCTTCCTGATCATTTTCTTAAAGAGAAACTGGATGTAAAATTGTTACACAAATTGCGTTTAACATCTCGTTCAAACCGTACATCTCAGCAGAACAGGAAATCGTGGATTCGTTTTGTGCGTAAAACAAAAAATCAAAAATATGATATTACGATTGCGATTGTTGGTAAGTATTTTGGTACGGGTGAGTTTGTTCTTTCAGATGCCTACGTGTCGGTTATTGAGGCACTCAAATTCTCGGGGGCGTATGCGAATATTCGTGTACACATTGATTGGCTTCAGGCGCAAGATTTTGAAGGTAAGGATGCAAACAATAACTTACAGCGACTTAAAAAATATGCCGGAGTGATTGTTCCCGGTGGTTTTGGCACCTCAGGTATTGAGGGAAAGATTAACGTTATCGAATACGTTCGCAAAAACAAAATTCCATTTTTGGGATTGTGTCTCGGTATGCAACTGGCATGCGTTGAGTTTGCTCGAAATGTGCTCGGATTAAAAGATGCACACAGCACCGAGATGTGCGAGGATGCTGAACATCCGATTATTGATATATTACCAGAACAAAAAGAAAAACTTCGGAAAGGGGACTACGGAGGTTCTATGCGACTCGGTTCATATCCTACTGTTCTCAAGAAAGGGAGTTTGGTTCGGAAGGTGTACAGTACAGAAACCATTTCAGAACGTCATCGTCATCGCTACGAATTGAATACGATCGGCAACGAGTATAGAGAATTGTTTGAGAAAAAAGGTTTGTATATTTCCGGAACCTCGCCCGACGGTTTGTTACCTGAAATTATTGAACTCGATCAGAAACTCCACCCGTTCTTTGTCGGCGTTCAATTTCATCCAGAGTTGCAAGCAAGACCCCTTGACCCGCACCCATTGTTTACGGCGTTTGTAGAGGCAAGCTCAAATATTTGACAAATTGTTTTCATTGGTGTAGACTTTTTTTAAATTTAAAAATTGACGAAATTTGGTGAAAAGTCGAATAAATAACTATATTGTTCACTGGGTCAGATCAAAATCTTTGGAGACGTCAAAAGACGAAGCAACTATGTTGTACTTCCATGTAATAATGTACCCACTCATTTAGTTAGCAAGTTATAAACTTTGGAAGAGTTTGATTATAAGTGAAGCTTATGACAATAATTTGTCGACTTTCCCACATGATTTTCTTTACCTGAGAATTTGTTAAAAACAAATGTATCCACTAGGGTGAAATAGTGCCTCTTGTTTTGTACAAGGTATATTTGCTCAAATCTCTGGTTTTCCCAAAAGAAAACATGATAAGAAGATGTTAAAAAATTAGCCCGTATTATATATTTGGGAATATATATTGATACGTGTGCTAAATCACAAAAGAACGGCAAGAAGCCGTTAGTCCAAGTCGCCACAAATCCTTTAAGGCGATAAAAAATACCGTTGTGTTACCAACTGGTGAAAAAGGCACCCTGTTTAAGTTCTATTGCTTCCAATAGTAGCTCTTAAACAGGGTTTTTATTTTGCAGATTTTTGAAAAAACCCTATGTTCAGGTATGATTACATCTATGAATACAGGCGAGTACAACCACAAAGATATCGAGAAAAAATGGC
>JAGQMO010000026.1 GCA_020428615.1 Patescibacteria group bacterium
TTTCTAACCATCCCTTATTATTCATTTAATTTTTTATTGACTATGAAAAAAATTATCCATGTATCAGTAGCATTGCTTGCCGTTTTTGTGATTGGATTCTCTGCTGTCTCAGTGTCAGCGTTAGAAAGTCACAATGAACTTGAGGCACGAATTACTGAACTACGAGCTGTGCACGCAGATTTGAAGGCACAAGTTGAAGCGGGCGACATAACCATCGAGGAAGCTCGCGAACAGTGGCATGCGCTTATTGCTGAACTGCGAGCTGAAAAAGACGCGTTCTTTGAAAAAAAGCGAGCGCAAATTGAAGATCGGTATGAAACGTTGGCTGAACGAAATCCTGAGCGAGCAGAAATTTTAAAGGAGCACATTGATGCTATGCTCACTCGTCATCAAGAACGTGTTGAGGAACGAGCCGAATTACGAGCCAAAGTTGAGGTCGGAGAAATTACCCGTAAAGAAGCACGTGAAATGAAAGTTGATTTTGTAAAAGATCAGCATGAAAAATACCAAACAATTCGAGAAGATTTGAGAGACAAACGACAAGATCTTCGAGATGAGCGAATGGAGGATCGCAAAGAAAATCGCGATGAATACCAACTCCCACCATTTCGCCCTGCAACGGGTTCAACCCGGCCAGTAGAGGTGAATCCGCTTGGTGTCAGAGGTGCATTCCAGGTTGGAGTTGACGCTGAATAATAAAAAAAACCGTTACTGGTTTTTTTTATTGCGGACAATACTTGATTTATATTGTTCTGGCTTGAAAGCTCCTATCTGGACTATGCGAAATTGATGGATGTTTTGAATAGTGAGGAGTGCATCATACAGTTCATATTGGTCGTACCCAACGATAATAATATCTGGATGGTATCTTGTAATAGCTGACCATGTGCCAGAAGCTATATCTCCTGGTACCACAATAAGATGGGGGAAAAATTCTTGAAGGTGTTGCATTCGCGTTTCAAGTTTTTCTGTTGGAGGACGTTTTTTCATTGCGGTAATCACAGAATCTTGTGCGACAACAACAATAATGTTTGATCCATACTCCCCTGCTTCGTTTATGAGATATTCATGTCCTTTATGAATTCCGTCAAATGATCCAAAGAGAAGAACTGTTATTTCCTTCGATGTCATACATCGAGTGTACCCATATGTCTGTAAAAAACAAATGAATTATGGTATAAATAATCGTATGGAAAAGTTCAATTTAGACAAATTTAGAAAAAAAGCCATCGCAACTGTGGCTGGAATTACCGCTGTGACTGGTATGCATGCAGGAAATCTTGAAACGAAAGGAGCTGGCGATCACGAGAAAAACCCTGCACAAACAACAGCCCCTGCTGAAACAAATACTGTTGAGGATTCAGCTGTCTATGATGCGACCAAGGATTTTGAAACGCGCACAGGCGATCCTGTGGAGTCCAAAATTGAGGTATACACCATTGATGTATCTCGATCATTTAACTTTGAACGTGCGAAACTAACACCCGAAGAATTTGAGAATGGAAAGAATATGCTCGTAGAACAAATGAAGCAACTCCCCTTCAAGGAATTGACAGTGACCATTGAGGTGAGCCGTAGCCCCGAAAAGGTCATTCCAGGTGGTTATGATGCCGGGCGCGGATGGGTAAATAACCTTGAAGATTTGGCAGAAGACACAGCTGAAGAAATTGAAGAAATGGTACAAGCTGCGGCGCAAGAGCTCGGAATTACTGTGACCACCACATATGCTCCATTTGAAGGTGGTGTTGATAAGAATAATCCAACACGTCACGCTACGGTTACGTTTAAAGAAACTGTTGAAAAACAAAACACCGAACACGAGAAGTATGAATCTGGGACGCAAGAAATCCTCGAAATGATAAGCAACAACCCAGAACTTGCTCCAATCTACAAAGCCGATGTAGTGGTGCTTGATACCTCAGGTTCAATGACTAAAGACATGCAAGAAGCCCTTGATTTTCTTACATTGATTAATGAAAAAACTGGTAAAAAGATTAAAGTTATCAATCTCGAAGGTAAATCTAATGAAGCTCATGCGCGTACTTTGAAAAAGATTTTGGAAGGTAATGCATTAGTTATCAGCGATGAACCTGATTCAACGATCCAAGAACTCTTTGCAGGTGATGCACGCCGTGATGCTGCCGAAACTAGTTACCGAGAATATATAGATGATTTCCTCTCTCGATCAAAAGCAACCTATGCCATGCGTATTTTGAATCCAAATGAAGCAGAAGGAGGGTTTAAAGAATTTACTTTGAATGAACATCCATACGTTATGATGCCGCTTGATAAACGAGGAGATAATCTCTCAGGAGGAGAGCGTACAAAAAAATGGTACGATAGCTTGCCGAATGATCTACAATCATTCGAAAAAAATTCTGATATCGCATCAACAACAAATTAAAAACAGCAAATGAGCTGCTTTTTCTTTTATCAAAACAAAAAGAGGCCCGAAGGTCTCTTTTTGCAGGATGATCATGGCTCAAAATATTACCACACATTGGTGCTCGCCACTCACAATGACCATACTACACCATATGGATTTTTTGTCAAGCTTCTGGTAGACTGTTTACCGTGAATGAAATTAAAAAAAGACCAGAAGAGAGGAAACAAAAAATCGAACGCATGTTTGTTACCATTTTTATTATTGTTTTTGGTCTTGTAACCTTTTCATGGTTGCACATTTTGAATTGGATATTTGCGCTGATTGTTTTGATCGTCTTGGTGTATGGAGTATATTATTTGCTCGTTACAATGAGACACCACGAGAGTTTTTCAGCCCTTCCTCGTCTCAAAGAGCTCGTTGCAATGGATCCTATTGTATTTAAACACACAATCTTTGATCTCTTTAAAGAGCACGGTTACGTTGGTAAATTGGCAATGCCCTCAAGTGATAATGTTGTAGATATGTGGATGCACAAAGACGGTATACAGTACGCAATCCAAGTTCAACATCGTTCACCACGAATGAGCATACGCGAAAAACACGTGAGGAATTTCTATGAATATATTCTCCATTTTAAAAATACAGTCGGTATTATTGTAACCACAAGTGATTTTACCAAAGTCGTATACTACTGGGATCGCCCGCGTGCTCACCGGTTACAATTGATTCCTGGACGTAAACTCGTCAGAATTATGTCAGGTTTTGAGTCACTCTAGAAACGAAAAAAGACCCTAATACGAGGTCTTTTTTCATGTGTCCATCCGCCGACTCGGTCAGGAGTCCTTATTTTTCTAAAGAAAAATATAGGCTCACGACCCTGACTCGGCTACGACTTCCCTCCGGTCAGTCGGCTTCGCAGCCTCCGTCTTTCTCGTCAGGCGATGTGAATTAAAACACAAAAGCCACAATACGTTCGTATTGTGACCTTGTGTTTTGTGTCCACCCGCCAGGACTCGAACCTGGAATAACGGTTCCGAAGACCGTTGTGATATCCATTTCACCACAGGTGGATGTGTTACTGTAAGAATAACGTACGTAGTATAGATTTTCTATTAAATTGCGCAAGCAACTAACTAGTTTTTTGCAGAAAGAAACACGCATAGTTTTGATTTTTGGCTTGTTCATACAACAGATGTAAAAAGGACACAATTGATTACACATTATTGTGTTACACATATCAAAAAAATAACCGAGAAAACTCTTGTATCACAATACTTTTGACAAAGTCCATCTGTTTTGATTATTTTATATTGTGGATAACTTGGGGTATAAGGGGGATAAAAGACACAAAGACATTGTCCTTTTTCAATTATGTCCTTTATAAATTAATGCCTGCCAAGATAGATTTTATTGAAAATTAAGTGTTTCACGTGAAAAAATAAGGTATGTTTCATATGAAACATGTAAAATACTGTATTCTTGTGCTAAAATATGTTTCATATGAAACTTTTTACTTCAAAAACACAAAAAATTGGAGCATATGGAGAAGATATTTGTGTACGATGGCTCAACAATAATGGTTTTCGCATTATAGAAAGAAATTACACACGTCCTGTTGGTGAAATTGACATTATTGCTCTGAAAGATAATACGCTTCATTTTATTGAGGTGAAAAGTGTTTCATGTGAAAACACTGATACTATTTCTCATCAAGCAGTCTACAATCCTGCTGAGAATGTTACACGCGAAAAAATACATAAGTGTTACAAAACAATTGCTACCTATCAAAAAGAACATAACGTTTCATATGAAACACAATTTGATGTTTACTTGGTATACATAGATCAGAGAAATATTAAACATAAAATTGAGCGTATTGAGAATGTTTTCTAGTTTCATGTGAAACTACTCTGATTATCACCATTCTTCTCTTAATTGTTTCATATGAAACATAGCTTTTATTTATAAAATAATGTGAAACTGTGAAACAATTTTTAAAAAGAAAAGCTGGTACTAACCAGCTTTTAATTAAATTAAGATCCCTCATTAGGGCATTGACCTTTTGCCACGAGGTTCATGGATGTTACATGTGCTCCTGGAGCAGATAAAATCATATTTACGGCATATCCTACTGAAATAGGTTGAGCGAAATGGATACCTGTTTCACGCCAGTACCTACCGTATTCATTATCAATTTTAAGAATCGACTCTTGAACTACTTGGTTGTCATATCCGCCAGTATCGATGCCACCAGGTCTCATATCGGTTACATAGATTTTATCTTTCCACAATTCGAGCATTGCTGCATTGGCGTATCTGCTTATGGCTCCTTTTGCAGCACAATGTGTCCCGCCTCTAATGTATCCACGAATAGCTGACATTGAACTGATAATAATGATACGTGATTCAACCCCGTCTTGCTTTGATTGCTTCTTAAATATAGGTAATAGATTTTGCATCATTATATGGGTACCTCTTAATACTGTAGACGACTCTTTCTCGAGCAGTTCGACAGATATTTCTTCTAGAGGTAGATATGGGTTACCGTCTTTAATTTTATATGCACCCGCTCCTAAACCTATTGATTGCACCCAATTAATAGGTAAATCTCTAGGTAATTTTTTTACAAAATTCGAGACTGACTTTTCATTCAGTAAATCAACCTTTGAATACTCAATCTTTTGAGGTTCACAAGATGTTTTTTCAATAATATCTTGTTTTAAGTTCTCTAATTTTTCTCTTGTTGTTGAAATCATATGCACAGTAGCGCCTTGAGCAGCAAGAACATATGCTACCGCTGCTCCAATATTGATTTTCATTGGAACATTGTTTATTTGCATTTCATTGTGACAAGGTTTATTGGTAACAGGATCGTAAAATATATGTTCCACCGGTTTATAACCGCAACCAGTAATAATAAATCTGCGCCCACTCAATATATTTGAGCTTGGAATATTTATTGCATTCATACTGTTTAATTTTAAGGTTCTTATTATTTATAAAATATATTTCTAATAAGTGACGTTTTCATTATTCATATATAGCTATATAAGCTATATTTTATAATATGTTTATATTTGCAATATAGTTTTTGTCACTGTATAGTGACGTTATGAAGTTGAATCTTGAAAAGAGCTTATATAAAGCTGGGCTTGATGACAAAGAGGCGGAAATTTATTCGTACCTTTTAAAACATAGTGGAGGAACACCGACTGAAATAGCTGATATGACAAATATAAGCCGTTCAACAGTGTATAAGGTACTCGTGAGACTTTCTATCAAGGGTATTGTTGGAGAATCTAAAAAAGGTAAAAAACGTTACTATTTTGCGGAAAAACCTACAAAATTGAAACGTTACAAATCAGGACAAATCCGGAATATAGAACGACAGATGTCGTATGTTGATGATTTAATGCCAAAATTAGAGGATTTATATACTACTTCGAGAAACACAATACAATCTCATTACTACGAAGGAGAAGATATTAAAAAAATATATGATGATCACATTTCGTATGATAACTATGAAATGTTGGCTATTGCGAATATTCATGCTGTTGATGCTTTTTGGCAAAATTATTCATATTGGAAATCTTATATTCAAGGAAAAATCAAGCATAAGATTACTACGAGAGCTCTTGTACCAGATACGCAAAGCTCTCAAGGTGTTATTGAAGGCGTTTATGGTGATGTACCGAAATGGGTTCAGCCAGAAGTAAAAAAACTCCCCATTTCTTTCTTTTCGTTTCAGGGTGAATATATGATTTATGGAAAAGATAGGGTTTCTATGATTAACCTTAAGGAAGGAAGTGTTTCTGGTGTCATTATTGTTGATAAGACATTCAACAAAATGATGAGGAATTTTTTTGAGTTAGTTTGGTTGTCGCAAAAATAGTAAAATTGCTTTTAGTGCTCGATATGCTAATATTTTTTGGTATCGGGGTGTGGTGTAACGGCTAACATGCTTGTTTTGGGTACAAGTGACTCCGGGTTCGAATCCCGGCTCCCCGACATAAAACAGAGAAGTGCGATGCGAACGTGTTGCATTTCTTCTGTTTTAGTTGAGGAATGGGATTCGAAAAGAGTCACCTGCGAAGCCGGACGAAGTCCGTAGGTGACGGCGGGGTCGAGACGATGAGCTTGTAGCGAGAGCTCGCTCGAAGCGAAAGCCAGAGAGGTGACCGAATCCCGGCTCCCCGACATCAATCAAAAAACTACCGTCTGGTAGTTTTTTGATTCTTGCATATTTTTTGATACGCATTAGAGTACATAAAAAATGTCGAACCTAAATAAAATTCAAAATGTCACACGATACCGTATTACATTCCTATCAAGGAAAAAAACTAGCTCAACAGATAGCGAGATTTGGCTATACTTTGGTCAGTAAATACCAACTTCAAAAAGAAGAAACGAGTCTTCAATTATCCCCTCCGAGAAATCAAGAGGGGTTAAAAAAACACTACTCATTCAAATCTCCAAGTTCAAAACTCGAAGCACGATTAAATACGAGTATGTTGATTGGTGGATATTCTTTTTCAAAAAATGCTCCATTTGGCATGTTACGAGTAGGGAATAAACGAGTTCTAACCTTACCTTCATTGAGGCGGAGTAAATATTTTGTCCGAAACTTTCTGGGTATGGCAGAAATTTTAAAAGCCGCGGTCTACTATTATCCATCATGTCCAGGGTGTGGGGCACATATGCAAGTGCATGAAGTGTGTAATGAAGATGGTAGGATGATGAGTGTTCACTGGTTGTGCAATAACACGTCATATCACAGAGATCGGAATCCGATATCTATTGATCTCATAAAACCATTTGCTGCCAAACTTTCTAAAAACGCACTGAGATATTGGAACCGTATGATGTCAAAGCGTACGTCATACCACAAGAAAATTGCTGGCATGAAGGAAAAACCACGCAACATTAGGCACGTTAGAAAAGAATGGGACATTGCTCGTCCTTACAACGTAACAAGGTGAAACAATTAACCAGCTCAAAACCCCGATTAGTCGGGGTTTGTTATTTTGTCTGATCCCACATAATTTCAAAGAGTTGCTGGTGCATATGGGCGATGTAGGGATTTTTGATGATTGTTATCTTCATTGGCTCAACGAGTTCATGGATAATAATGGTGTCCTTCCTAATAACAAGATTGGTATCAAGCTCAGTTTTGGGAGGAAGTATTTTAATTTCCTCATTTAATTCTTTTTCAATTTTTTGGTGTGCT
>JAGQMO010000027.1 GCA_020428615.1 Patescibacteria group bacterium
AGTGCCCAATCACGAGCACCTTCGAGCCACTTGCCAAAACGCCCTTCACCAATATGTTCGGGTACCCAGCGGATCTTCTTGTTGCTCTTGAGTAACTTATTTTTTATCTCTGGTACATTTACGTACCATGAAGTAGTCGCGTAGTTTAAGAGAGGGGTATCACACCGCCAACAGTGCGGATAGCTGTGAACGAGTTTTTGTTTTGAGAACAATTTCTCGTCATGTGCGAGTCGTTTGATAATTTCAATATCGGTCGACATGTAGTCGCCTTTCTTTTTAACAAACATTCCTTGCATACTTGTACCATCGGTAGCAAACGCAAAATCATCTTTGAATGTTCCATTTTTTGCTACGTGCTGAATGAATGGCAAATAGTGTTTCTTGCCAAGCTCCATATCATCAGAACCAAATGCGGGTGCGATGTGAACAATTCCGGTTCCGTCTTCGGTCGTTACAAAATCAGCTGCGTACACCTTCCATCCGTTTGCTCTGTTTTCGAGATCTGGCTGTTGTTGGTAGTAATCAAAAACAGGTTCGTATGATGTTCCAATTAAATCAGAATTTTTGAGATCAATGACTCGTATTTTTATATTTCTCGAGTCAACTAGGTAATCCGTGTAAAACTTTAATTTACTTCCTTCTTCTATACCCTCTGGATATGCGCCAGGAAAAAGGTTATCTAAGAGCGTTTTTGCAAAAATATAACTCATGCCTATTTTTTCTTCACCGTTAGACTCAATAATTTCTGCTTTTATATACTCAATATCTTCACCAACTGCAAGCGCAACATTTCCCGGCAACGTCCACGGCGTCGTTGTCCACGCGAGGAAGTACGTGTTTTCTTCCCCAACGACCTTAAACTTTGCCGTCACGGAAATATCGGTTACATCTTCGTACCCCTGGTTCACCTCAAAATTCGACAGGGTTGTTTCACATCGAGGACAGAGGTGCATCGCCTTGAAGTCTTCTTTGGTCAATTTTTTCTTGTGGAGTTCTGAAAAAATCCACCATACCGATTCCATGTATGATGATTGCATGGACATGTAGGGATGCTCCATATCAATCCATCGCCCTGATCGAGGCACGTAGTGTTTCCATTCCGATTCATAGCGAAGCACCGAGTCACGTGCCGCCTCGTTAAATTTTTCAATGCCGTACTCTTCAATGTCTTTTTTTGTTTCAAGACCAAGCTCCTTTTCAATTAGATTTTCAATCGGCAATCCGTGGCAATCCCACCCCCAGGTACGTGGAACGCGGTAGCCCTGCATCGTCTTGTAGCGAGGAATGATATCCTTGATCGTTCCCGCGAGGAGGTGTCCATAGTGCGGTAACCCTGTCGCAAACGGAGGTCCATCGTAAAAGACGAAATCACCTTTTGGAGACTTCTTTTCGAGGGATTTTTGGAAGATGTTATTCTCATTCCAAAATGCAAGAACGTTTTCCTCGCTCTGTGCGATATCTGATTTTTTTACATGCTCTGAATTCATACTGTTTGATACCTGCATTGTATCACGGTGATAAAAAAGGAGCGCCCGATTTCGGGCGCTCCAACAACAATCATTGTATATAAAGAAACCCGAAGTCTATGCGGTTTTCTCAATAATTTCAATAATAGCTACACGTGTTTGCATATCTGTATCCTAGCAGGATTCTATTTTTTGAAAAGAAAAACCGCTGTTTCACAACAGTGGTTTTATATTTCTTTGTGTTGAATTTTTTTTCCTATGCTCTCAGCATAGTACTTTTCGGTTTTGCAACCGTTTGAGTTAACCCAACCTTCGTTCATGAACAAGGTTGACACAAACTTTGATTGTATAACAGGTTTATAAAAAAGATTAAACTTTGATTCAGTTTCGTATTCCTTAAGCAACACTAATCTTGAATTTAAAAAAGGTATTTGATTAAAAACTAAACCATTTCTTTTTTCTGCAAAGAAAATAATCTGTTTTCTCAAAACTCTTATACCTGCTTTTACTCCATCAGGATGCGTAAAGAGTGGGCTACTAACAAATATTAAATCTTCACCAAGATCAGACATGAGTTCATAAGCATATTCTGTTAATTCAATGTAATCTTTCGATTTTTTAATTCGATTTTGAACTCGCCATTCAAATATATACGTTGCAATTTTTAAAGTTAGTTGCCAACCCAAATATCTATTCTTTCGGGCTGCTATTTCCCTTTCCCAGTCAATTCCATACCAATAATTGTTGGGTGGGAAAAAGTAATTACGAGCAGCATTTGTGGTTAATGCAATGTGTTTGTATTGCACAACAGGATTAGCAACAAAAAGTTGTATCAGGAATCTGAATTTCGGTAAACAATTACTTATACTTACTTCTTTTTCTAGACTAAGTATGTAAAAGATTAATGAGAAAGGTATGAAAATTAACATACCTAAAAATTCTTGGAATATTTCCATAATGAATGAGTTAGATAAGTTAATGATTATTTTTAATGAATTCAGTTATATAATACATCATTATAATATATTGTCAATATATTATAATGATGTCTAATTGTGTTTTGTAACTACATACTCTCAGGTGCTTCAATGCCGAGAACCCAGAGTCCATTATTAATCACATTTTTAGTTGCGTGTGTAAGAGCAAGGCGATATGGTGTCGCCAAATCACCCTCATCAACAAGTTTCGTGTTTCCGTACCAGGTATTGAATGTTTGTGCGAGTTCAATCAAATAGTTCGCAATGCGATGTGGAGCTCGCGTTTGGAGTGAAATTTCAACAATTTCAGGAAAACGATAAAGGTAACGTTCAAGCTCGGTCACTTCCCAACCGTCCGGTTGTTTCGCTTGTGCCTCAATGCCTAATTCTCCTCCTTTCTTCAAGAGCGAACAACATCGAGCATGCGTGTATTGTAGGTATGGACCTGAATCACCCTCAAACGAAAGCGATTGCTCAGGATCAAAAATAATGTCCTTGCTCGTGTCCTGTTTGAGAATAGCAAACTTTACCGCAGCAACGGCAATCTGGGATACGAGCTCGGGCGAGAGCTCTTTCCCTTCCGCTCGTTCAATCGCCATGGTTTCAAGATCGCCAAGGAGATCTTCAGCACTAATGACATCTCCCGTCCGCGAAGACATTTTGCCGGTTATCAATTTCATCATGCCGTGACCGATGTGCGTGGTTTTTTCGGCAAGTTCTGGGAAGACGAAACTCATTGCTTTCAATAGCACTTTGAAATACTCATTGATTTCGTTCGCAGTAATAATGAACGATGATGTGTAAGGATAGGTGTCATACTTTACCTGCGCGAGTCCAAGTTCCTTTGATTCGTAGGTCGGCAAACCGAGCGAATTCACAAAGACCCTGTTGTGTAAACCGTGCTTTTCTCCAGGAAAAATAATAGCCCCTTCGCTCTCTTCAAACACACCTCGATTGAGGTTTTCAATAGCTTTTTCTTTTCCAAGATTCCCGACTTGGCTTTCAAAGAAGTAGTAATCAAACGCCTTATTGTCTGTGGTATTGTGACGTGTCCCGAGACGTTTGTACTGCACCTCGAAATAATCGAGACTCACCTGTCTTCCCCAATCATAGATGGCATTGATAGTATCGTCTGTACGTTCATAGATTTTCTTGTTGAGCTGTTGCATGTCGTTTACATGCATATTGTCTTTGTAGGTCGTTGCGCCATGCGCATACGCTTTGCCGAGAAACGTTACTTGTTCATAGAGAGATTGATTGAGTACTGGTTCGTATCCACCAAGATCCATGATTCCCCAAATAGCTTTAGCAACGTGCATACCAACGTCTCCCTGGTAATTTGACCACTTCACCTCAGCTCCAGAAAATTCAAACAAACGAGAAAGCGACTCGCCAATGGTGTTGCTCATCACGTGTCCGATATGAAGGAGTTTAAACGGATTGGGATCGGTGAATTCAGTGATAATTTTTTCTCCTTGCAAGATCTCGTTTCGTCCGTATCGATCAGATTCCTTGAGAATAGTTATGATCTCGCGTTCAAAGAATGAAGGAATAAGTGTGATGTTGATAAATCCAGGACCAGCAACCTCTACCTTTGCAATATCAGGAGTGGTAATGTTTTTTGCGATAGCTTCAGCAAGCTCGCGTGGATTCTTCCCCTCTGTTTTTGCGAGCGCCATGGCAATATTGGTCGCATAATCTCCGTGAGCAAGTTCTCGGGGGTGTTCGAGAATGATTTCTGTTTCATGCGAAATACCGAGCTGAGAGAGGGTTTTTTCAATAGCTTGTGTGACTGTTTCAACAATCGTCATATGGTTTCATTCTACATGTTTTGAAGTAAACAAAAAGAGCTTCTCGCTCTTCATGTTATAGGTATTAAACTTTTCTCAAACGAACATTCGTTTTCTCTTCAAATGGAAGTGGTATGAGTAGGTTTGACAACTCTCGTGCCTCCTGCTTCATTTTTTTATGTGTTTGATGGGTATGATCGTGTAAGTTAATAATTTTCATAACAATATGTGTTGGTTCAACAACAGTAAAACAGAAAAGTTTCAGTTTGAAAAGCAGAAATAAATTTTATGTTAGTGCATCAAACACCTTTTTAAACTTCTCAATCTTTGGAGCAATGACAATCTGACAATAAGCCTGCTCGGGATTATTGGTAAAGTAATCCTGGTGGTAATCTTCGACTGGATAAAATGCCTGCAGTGGTATCACCTCGGTCACGATTGGGTTTTTGTACGCACCTGATTCGTTCAGTTGGTCGATGATTTGATTCGCAATAATCATGTCTTGGTTGTCTTCGTATAAAATAATGCTCCGATACTGAGTACCGATATCAGCACCCTGACGATTGAGTGTTGTTGGATCATGTACCGTAAAAAATATCTCAAGGATTTTCTTGAGTGGAATAACTTCAGGATTGTAAGTAACCTCAACAACCTCAGCATGACCAGTTGTTCCGGCGCATACCTCGCGGTACGTTGGGTTTTTGTCATCACCTCCAGCGTAGCCAACAACCACGTCAGTGATTCCTTCGGTCATGTTAAATATAGGATCAAGACACCAAAAACACCCTCCGCCAAGCACTATTGTTTTGTTGTTTGCTTTATTCATAATAATGTTGCAACTACTTGATACACATCTTCGTGAATATCATCAATGGAACGCATCGTTCCACCAGGAGCACAGTTAATTTGTACCCACATGTTATTCTCGGCAACAATTTTCAACGCCGATTCCTTTGCATTTTCGAGATGGTCAACATCTTCCTCATGTTGGTCACGCGCACCATTCAGGTACTCTTTTGACTCTTTATTACCTTTTTGAACGAGAAGTTCTTGGGTAATCGCCACCGGCACATCAAGGTATACAATTAAATCAGGGCATGGGAGACCAAAAATACCATGTTCCATCTGATCGAGCCAATTCATAAATTCCTGTCGTTCTTTGTCATCATTGATTTTTCCGCCTTGGTGAATTTGATTTGATGATGTATAACGATCAAGAATCACAACCGCCCCATCATTGAGCCAATCCATGATTTGATCTTTCGATTCGAAACGATCAGCAGCATAGATCACCGATGCTATTTTTGGGTGTATATGCGACCAATCTCCATACTCACCCCTAAGACACTCTCCTACCATTTTCCCAAAGAAATTGTCGTAATAACGTGGAAAATCAAGGGATTCAACTCTCTTTCCCTCTAAAATCAAGCGTTCTTTGAGTTTTTTTGCTTGTGTTGCCTTTCCTGAACCATCAGTACCATCAATGACAATAAGTTTACCTTTCATGCAACCAGTATAGCATGGTGTACATGGTATAATATTAACATGGACATGTTTCAAAAAATTGTGAAATGGAATGAGGAACGAGGTCTCATTGCAAAAGGTTTTCATCACACCAAAGAAGCTTCTTTTATTATCGAAGAATTACTCGAGAGTACAGGAAACTATGACAGCGATAGTGCACGTAACAAGGCAACATATTACGCAGAAGAAATTCTCCACAATACCCAAGCAGACGCTGAAAAAATAGTAGATGCTCTTGGAGACATTATCGTGTTTGCAACCGGAGCAATCAGAAAAATTGGATACGATCCTTCAAAGGTCATGGATGAGGTATTCAAAGAGATCAATTCGCGCACGGGAAAAATGGTCGATGGGAAATTTGTTAAAGATCCTGATGCCAAACGATACTATGCTGATTTCAACCATTGTAAAGTAAGCAAATAAACACTATGCGACAATACTTAGACGTACTCAAAAAAATAATGGAAACTGGAGTTGATGTCGAGGGACGAAATGGTGGAACACGCAAAATCTTTACCGAACAAATGAGGTTTAAGATGTCAGACGGTTTTCCAGCAGTAACAACGAAAAAACTAGCTTTCAGAACGATGGCAGCAGAACTATTTTGGTTTATGTCTGGATACAACGATAACAACGAGCTGACGCGACTTGGTTGTACTATTTGGACAGCGAATGCTGAATCTGACTATTGGAAACCAAAAGCAAAGTTTGACGGTGATCTTGGACGTGTATATGGCGTACAATGGCGAAGTTGGCAGGGTCCAGACGGTAAAACAGTCGATCAGTTAAAAGACGTTGTTGAACGAATTACAACGAACCCAAACGATAGACGATTGATCGTGTCTGCGTGGAATCCAGGAGAACTTGATCAAATGGCGCTTCCACCATGCCATATGATGTTTCAATTTTTTGTCGCTGATGGAAAATTATCACTCCATATGTTCCAGAGGAGTTGTGACATGTTTCTCGGCGTACCGTTTAATATCGCATCCTACGCACTTATGCTCCATATTGTGGCGCAGATGACAAATCTTGAACCGGACGAGCTCATTCTCACCCTCGGAGATGCACACATTTATCACGATCATTTTGATGCAGTCAAAGAACAATTAGAGCGTACTCCTGATACGCTCCCTACCCTGTGGTTAAATCCTGATATTAAGACTTTGGAAGATCTCGATACGAAAAAACTCAATGAACCGAATGATATTTACACCCTCGCCAAACTCGAGAACTACAATCCTCAAGAAACCATTAAGGCAAAAATGGCAGTGTAATAAAAAAGACTAACGTTTAGTCTTTTTTATTATTCAACCAAGCCAAATAAATTTGTCTAAAGATGACTCCAAATACCAACCAAAAAACATACTCCTCAATGGGGATAAAACCAAATAGAGTAATTCCTGACAGTAAATCTAAATCCCAAGTCTGTTGAATCCAGTCTTTGTTAATTAGTAAGATAAAGAAATACAGCCAAAGAGAGAATACGGAATACACAACAGCAAAGTATACCGTCCGTACCGGATTAATCTTACTTCTAGCAAACATCCAAAAAACGGCAACAACAGAGGATATTAAAAAGGAGTTAAAGCTACTCAAGCTAAATACGTTAAAGAAAATTAATATACTGATGAAAGATAGCACTACCGTTGAGAATACGATGTTCCAATTTTTATTTTTCCATCCAGTAACTCGAACGGGAAAGAAAAGTGTATTGATAATGACAGCAAATGAACCAGTGTAGAAGCCAAGAATGAAATCTTCAATACCAAAATTACCTCCAGTAATTGTTTCGGGAAACCACCAATCCTTTGTCCAAAAGAGTCGAGCACTTAACAAGCTTAATACTGCAACAACTAGTCCAACCGACATCATATCAAGACGGTACCTTTTGTGGGTGAAGAAGAAAATTAAGGCAGGAATGAGACTAACGAAGGTTGTTACCAAGTAAACGTATTGGCTTTGAATAATCATATATTTATATTACAACAAAAAACCAAAAAGAGATGAAATTCGAGACATCAAGAAATATTTTTATAAGACGTTCCTGCGGACGGTGTTAAAAATATTTTGAAGATAACAAAGAAGTTCACTCATTTTTTGGTTTTTAGATATTTTATTTTAGATTTTCAATACCAACCCACACAAACTCCCACGGTTCCGGATCAGGTCCTTGATTCGAAACACCTTCAGGGTAACTTGGAATGAATCCATGTTTTTTTGTACGCTCAAAATTATTCTGGCTCATCCATTCAAAACACTCAGTTTCGGCAAATGTATACACGAGGTAATCGTTCCCGCATCCAAAATCAACCGTATATCCCGAGTGGTGCTTCGAATAACCAGGGATTGCCGATACCGCAAGAACAGTATCGAGTACCTCATCGTAACTACCGTCAAGTATCACTGATGGGTCTGAGAGTTTCATTTTATCAGTGAAAATATCACGCTGTGCGGTTGAACTGCGATACCCTGAAACAAAGTGAAGACGTATACCTTCGTTCAACATTTCGTTCCGCATAGCAAGGTAGGCATCCCGCACCTCCGGGCGCGTTCGCACATTTTCAAACTGCACGAGTTGTGATTCATCAGCAAAACCGCGCTGTTTGTACCCACGTGTTTCTGCTTTGGCTTTTATATACACATCAACCTCAGGAATTTGATAAATGTATTTAGTAAAAAATTCTACACCACTCTTTCTTTCAAAGAGATCATATAACTCAACAAATTCCATATTACTGAAACACAGAAAATCTCCGCATCGCGGATGTATTGGTTCATCAATTTGTTGCGCAATTTCCGGTGACATTGCTGGAGTAGGTGAAGCAGGATAATCAATAATGACAACCTCCCTATTCGATGTGTGGGTGTTAGAAAAATACAACCACGCAATACCCCCAATCCACACGATAGCCAACAAAAAAATGAGAATAGTTTTCCCATTTCCCTTATTCATAACAGACTTATTTTCGCAGAATTTTATCAATTCGGCGAGCTAATTGAATCATGTCTTTTTCTTTTTTACCTCGAGTGGTTTCAGCAGGTGTTCCGAGGCGAAGTCCTGATGGATTAAACGGCGAACGAGTGTCAAAAGGGATGGTATTCATGTTCACGATAATACCTGCTTTCTCAAGCCGTTGTGACGCTTCTTTTCCAGTTAGTCCTGTTCCCCCATTCCACACATCCATCAAAAATACGTGGTTGTCAGTTCCACCTGAGGTGATACGCCATCCGAGTTTTTTCAATTCACCTGCGAGCGCTTTGTTATTCTTTACCACTTGTTCAGCATATTTTTTGAATGTTGCTGAATCGGCTTCTTTTAATGCCACCGCGAGTGCCGCGATCTGATTCATGTGTGGTCCTCCCTGCATACCTGGGAATACTGATTTTTGAATTTTCTCAAACAGTGTTGGCTCACCTTTTTTAGTTTTTACGTGACCATGATCGTGACGTGCAAAGATCATACCTCCACGAGGCCCACGCAATGTCTTGTGTGTGGTGGTCGTTACAATATCAGCATACGGAAATGGCGACGAGTG
>JAGQMO010000028.1 GCA_020428615.1 Patescibacteria group bacterium
ATTTTGAAAAAGATGATTATTCAAGATATCCAGAATGGAGATGGTGTTTGTTTCATCGACCCTCATGGTTCTGATATTCAGGATATTCTCGATTATATTCCGAAAGATCGCATTGATGATGTGGTGTATTTTGATCCCGCATATACTGAACGACCTATGGGATTGAACATGCTCGAATACGATCTTCGTTATCCCGAACAGAAATCATTCGTGATTAATGAACTCATGAGTATTTTTAATAAACTGTTTGATATGAAGGTCGGTGGGGGAGCTATGTTTGAACAGTACTTTAGAAATGCGGCTGGACTCGTTATGGAGCATCCTGAATCTGGAAATACGCTTCTTGAGATCGGACGAGTGCTTGGGGATAAATCATTTCGAGATCTAAAGTTGAAATACTGTACCAATCCGATTATCAAACAATTCTGGCAGAACGCTGAAAAAACAACGGGTGAACAAGGACTTGAAAACTTTATCCCGTACATTACCTCAAAGTTTGATGTGTTCATCTCAAACGAAATCATGCGACCGGTAGTTGCCCAACAAACATCGTCTTTTAATTTCCGAGAGATTATGGATAACAAGAAAATACTTTTGGTGAATCTTTCCAAAGGTCGTCTTGGGGAAATCAACGCAAATCTCATTGGGTTGGTCTTGGTTGGCAAAATTCTCATGGCTGCGCTCTCTCGGGTGGATTCGCTCCACACACAGCTTCCACCGTTTTATCTCTATATTGATGAGTTCCAAAACGTAACTACTAACTCCATCTCACAAATTCTTTCTGAAGCTCGTAAGTACGGTCTTGGACTTACCATTGCCCATCAGTTTATTGCTCAGCTTGATGAAGGGATCAAGGATGCTGTTTTCGGAAACGTTGGGTCTATGGCAACATTCAGAATTTCGTTTGAAGATGCGCAGTACGTTGAAAAACGTTTTCTCCCACAATTCAGTGCCGAAGATATTATGCGTATTCCAAATCGCCAAGCATACCTTCAAATGATTGCACATGGAAAACCACTTGCGCCTTTCAATATTGAAACATTGCCGCTTGCAGAGGTTGGTGTTACTAACCCGAGCGGTATTGCAGAAAAAATCAAACAACTTTCATATTTGAAATATGGAAAAGATCGCAGGGAAGTAGAAGCTGATATTCTGCGCCGTTACACATAAACCCTTTCTTTTTCAGGGTTTTTTTGTTAGAATCACCGGCATATGACGACAAAAGTAGCAAAACAACGATCACTCATTCTGATTAAACCGGATGGAGTACAACGATCACTCATTGGTGAAATTATTAAGCGTTTTGAACAACGTGGTTTAAAATTGGTCGCAATGAAAATGCTCCACCCAACGGTTGAGCAATGTGAGGCTCACTACAACAAAGACGATGATTGGTTTACACGAAAGGGAGAAGGGATCGTTGCCGATCTGCAAAAGGAAGGTCTCCCCGTTAACAAGGAAGCTATTGAGTATGGACGCGATATTATTCGTACCATTGTACAATACATGACAGGTGGCCCGGTAGTTGCTCTCGTTGCAGAGGGTCATGAGGCGCCAACAGTCGTAACCCAGCTCGTTGGGGGAACAGAACCTTTGAATGCCGATATTGGAACAATCAGAGGAGATTTCACTATTGATTCGTACTACATGGCAACGGTTGATAGCCGAGCTGTTCGTAATTTGATTCACTGTTCTGAAAGCAACGATGAAGCAAACCGAGAAATTGATATTTGGTTTGATGCGAATGAAATTATGGAGTATACCACTGCTCAGGAGCGTATTCTCTACGATATCAGCGCTGATGGGCATTGGCGTTCATAAAGAAGATACCCAAAGTGGTATTTTTTTTCTGAAGAGGTATACTAGTAGTGTAGTTCGTTGTTCTATAAGACTTTGAAACGTTTTGAACAAGGGAATCTTGATAGCTGTGAGTCTTGGCTCAGAGTTTCTGAATCCCACTTGGCCTATTGTCAATTGTTCTTCAGGTTCAATGGCTACACACAAAAGCGCCGTTTTCGGCGCTTTTGTGTGTTGGAACACTATCATTGATGTTATAATCGATGTTATGACTGACCAACAAATACAGGTGACATTTTATGGGGGCGTTGGTTCTGTAACAGGCGCCAATTTTCTTTTAGAAAATGTAGTTCACGCTCAAGAAGAATCGACTAAAATTCTTGTTGATTGTGGGATGTTTCAGGGTGACGAGAGCGCGTTTGAAAAGAACTATGAACCCTTTCATTACCATCCGGCAGATATTGATATTCTCATTATTACTCACGCACATGCTGATCATATTGGACGAATCCCAAAATTGGTTCGAGATGGTTTTCGAGGTGTAATTTATTCAACCGAAGCGACTCACGATTTAGCAAAAGTTATGCTCGATGATAGTCTTCAAATTATCAGTTATGAAGCGAAAAAAAGAAATATTGATCCATTATATACACTCGATGATGTAGCTGAAACTATGTCCTTATGGAAACATATCCCGTATCACCATACGCTTGAACTGTCAGGTGGTTTTTCTGTTGTACTCCATGAGGCGGGACACATTCTAGGGTCAGCGATAGTAAAATTTCGTTATGGGAATAAGAACATCGTCTTTACTGGCGATCTTGGAAATTCACCTGATCCGCTCCTCTCTGACACCGAAGTTATTGATGATGCGGACTACATGATTATTGAATCAGTGTACGGAGACCGTAATCACGAAGAACGTGATGAACGTATTACAAAATTAAAAAATGTTGTTTTAGAAACAATTGCAAAACAGGGCATTCTTATGATTCCATCGTTTGCGCTCGAAAGGACACAGAATTTGTTATTTGTATTAAATGATTTAGTTGAATCTGGTGAATTACCAAACATTCCGATATTCCTCGATTCTCCGCTGGCCATTGATATTACGAATGTTTTTCGGAAGCACCAACATCTTTTTAATGCTGATGCACAACAACGTCTCAAAAAAGATTCTGATATTTTCTCGTTTCCCGGCTTTAAGGAAACCTATAGTGTTAATGATTCAAAAGCAATTATGCGAGCGCCGAATCCAAAGATTATTATTTCAAGTGCAGGTATGAGCCATGCTGGACGTATTATTCACCATGAGAAACAGTACCTTGATGATCCAAACAATACACTTTTGTTTGTAGGGTACCAAGCTGTTGGAACACTTGGTCGTATCATTCAGGATGGTGCAAAAAAGGTACATATTCTTGGGAAAGAGGTTCACGTCAAAGCGAGAGTTGAAACCATTTCAGGATACTCAGCGCACAAAGACTCTGAACACCTCGTTGAATTTGTAAGTCATTCAGCAAAACGATTGCAACACGTATTTGTTGCTATGGGTGAGACACAATCATCGTTATTTTTAGTGCAGCGGATTCGAGACTACCTCGGTGTCAAAGCAACCGCGCCTGATGTTGATGCATCGGTAATGTTGGATATGAGCTAATATGAATAGGTATTACATTTTTGATTGGGATGGCGTTTTTGCGGATAGTTTTGAAGCTTCAGTGCGAGCTAAGTTTGCAATGGGCAACGATACGGATTTGGAGGAAGCACGAGAAGGAACAATAAGGTATGCAAGCCAACTACATAATCACACACGAAACAGCAGTCAAGAAGATATTGAACGCTCAGATCGTTGGACTGAACAGTACGCTGAGTTTTTGATGAAAGAACACATCCCGCTCTTTACTGGTTTCATACAAGAAGTACAAAAAATTGAAAATGTGCGATTTGCGATTGTTTCAAGTGGTCCCGGGATTGTGTTGAGAAAACTCTTGCGAGATGTACCCTTAGATTTCACCCATGTTCTCGCATATGAAGATCATCACTCAAAAGAAGAAAAGGTAGAACATATTTGCACCGATTGGGGTGTTGATAGTACTGATGTTTATTATTTCACTGATGCTAAAACAGATGTATTGGAACTTCGCGATATAATGGATTCAACAAAAATCATTGGTTGTTCTTGGGGATACTTGGGTTTTGATTTGTTGAAAGAGGTGCTTCCAGAAGACCAAATTTTGAAAACATTTGCTGATATTCATAACATAGGTTCATAGTTTCTATGATATAATTGTTTTCATGAGTGACCATTCTCAAAAAATTGCTATTTCGGTGTACGGCGCACGCGATACCTATGACAAGTCGTTCGATACGCTTGAAGCTGCTGAAAAACTTGGCGATATTATTGCTCAACACGATTGTACTGTCACCTTGCCGGCAACAACAGGATTTCCTTTTTGGGTTGCTAAGGGAGCGTATAATGCAGGTGCGCACGTTGTCGGGTTCTCGCCCGCAGCTCACGAACGTGAACACGTTGAAGTATACAATTTGCCAATTGAGTATATGCACATGATTATCTATTCTGGTTTTGGGTACGCAGGTTCAGACCTCCTCTTGTCTCGGTCGTCAGATGCGATTATTTTTGGATACGGAGGTCTCGAAACAGTGCATGAATTCTGGGTTGCATTTCAGGAGAATAAACCAATTGGAATTTTAAAAGGGGAGTGGGATACTGATGAAATCTTGTTTAACCTCTTGCGTGGTCACGAAGAGCATTTTGATCACAATCGTATTATTTTTGACGATGATCCGAATCGGCTCATTGAACAATTGATCAAGAGAGCCAAAGAGAATAAAGCTGCTGAATATCATATATAAAAAATCCCCTGCTCCAAGGGGATTTTTTATATATCATTGTTTGATAAATTGTTTGCTTTTGGTGTTGTTGTTTCCTGAATATACTTCTATAAAATAAACACCACTTGTAAAGTTTACAATGTTAATGGTAACTTCTTTTGCATATACTCTTTCGGTATATACCTTGTTACCTATAGCGTTGTAAATGTTAATTTCAGTTATTATCTCGTAATGAGATATAACGTTAATCACATTGCTGTTACCCGGTGGATTTGGGTATATGCTAAGGTTGTTTTGAGCATTTCCTAAACAGGGAAAGGTAAAGATCGAAAGACAGACAAGGAAAAAGATAATTTTTCTCATAATGACAGATTTTAGAAGATTCCTTTATATTATATTACGTACTTACCTATAAAACAAAAAACCTCTCACGAGAGGTTTTTTGTTTACTTCACTTGATCAACAACGCGTTTGAATGATTCAGGTTCATGTTCTGCAAGATCAGCTAACATTTTTCGATTCAAACCGAAACCTTTTTTCTTGAGTGCATCAATGAATGTGCTGTAAGACATGTCATATTTTCGCACCTCAGCGTTAATTTTAACGTTCCAGAGTCTTTTAAAGTTAGACTTCTTGTCTTTTCGGTGGTTGAATGCGTGTACTCCTGCGTGCGCAATCGCTTCTCGCGCCATTGATTTTTTGGTACTGCGTCCGAATCGATATCCCTTTACTTGGGCAAGAGTATTCTTGCGAGATTTATTTTTTATTGTTCCTCTTTTTACTCGTGGCATAATCTTGTGTTATTTATGTGGCATAAAGCGTGAGAGCTTTTTGCTTGAAATAATAAAATTCTCTTTCGTTCCGCGTTTTCCGCGAGTGGTGTTACCGCTCTCCTTTGCGTTAAAGTGATTCTGTCCTTTTTTGCGGACTTTCACTTTGCCGGTTTTGGTAACCTTCATTCTCTTTGCATATGATTTGTTCGTTTTCATAATCCTATTTTTTCTTTACTGGTTCAATGAGTATTGCAATACCTTTTGGGCTTTCTTTATAATCATCGACAATTTTATATTCTTCGGTGATCATTTCAAGGAGTTTGCCAAGACGAGCTTGAAGAAAATCTTTCTCCATGTATTTGGTTCTTCCTCGCAAGTACAATTCTGCTTTCACGCGATGTCCCTCGGCTAACCATTCATTGGCTCGTTCTGCTTTCATTTGCAAATCAGCTTCACCCGTACCAACACGAATTTGAATATTTTTCACTTCAACGGTGTTTTGACGAGCTTTGATTTCCTTCTGCTTCTTTTTTTGGTCGTATACGTATTTCCCGTAGTCTGTAATTTTGGCAACTGGAGGATTTGCTTTGGCTGTTACCTCAATGAGATCAAGTCCTTGATTCTGTGCGAGTTTCAGCGCATCTTCACGTTTCATTACTTCAGATGAACCGTCATCCAAAAGAACACGAAGTTCTGGAGCTCGAATTCCTTCATTGATTTTTAACCGATCGTTTTGTGTATCTTTACTCAATGTAATGTGTCAATAAATTAACCGTGACGAATAATGATATATGCAATCTTTTATTGAAAAATCTCAATAAAAAAGGGCTGTTTAAGCCACTCATATATACCTCTGATGATAATAAAATGTAATGATAAGTCAATATGTTTCTAGTATATTAGGTTTGTTTTCTGTTATAATATAGGTATGACAGGACAGCGTAAAATTTGTGATTCGTGGTACCATCAGAGGTGGTTTCGAATTCTCTTGGTGATTGTAGGTCTTGATATGATGGTACTTGGTGTGAGTTTCATGCTTGATTTTGATGTTGTCAGGTTGATTCACGCTCATACAGTTCTTCGTGTTATTGGTGGATTAGCATATATTTTGGTGGCGATCTTCATTATTCATCAAGCGTTGTCATATCCACGAATGAAAAGGGAAGTATCGCTATTGTGTCAACATTGCGGACAAGAATGTTACAAAAAAAAGAGAGACTAACAAGTCTCCTTTTTTTATGAATTGTTTTGTTTTTTTAAAATCTTTCAAAACCGCAGTTTTAAGCCGGCTTTGACTCCAAACCTTGAGTCCTTACCTTCGAGGCTTGCCTCGGCCTCTTCCAGTGTAGCTTCTACGAATGCGTCTAATTTTCCAAAAAGATTGCATTCGAGCCCGGCACGTACGCCTAACAACATTCGAGTTTTTTCAGTTTTGATATAGTTGTTTGGTTGGCTGTACGTAGCGTTTGGATGCTCTCTGGTAATCCACAGAACCTCAGGTCCGATGTATCCATCGAGATTGCCTATCCACCGGATGATCCCCGGTAACTTTTTGGCATCAAATTTCGGAAATAGAAACATTATCGTATGATCGATAAAATCATTTCCCTTCCAATAAGCACTCAAATTGACTTCCGAGTAGTTAATTTTATTGAACTCCTCGTAACCGAGCATGACTGCGTATTTGCGCTGCTCAAATCCAAAGTTCACTTCGTAGTTGAACCCGGGGTCGGCATACCCCAACCTCTCGTAGTATGGGCCGTTAATGGCCATACTCGGATCAGCGCTAACGCGCAGGACCCAGTAGTATGGTCTCCCTTTGGCCACTACAGCCACAGTGTCTGTGCTGGTTTCTTGTGCTTGCATTGCTGTTGACGATGCGAACACAAGAAAAATAAGGATAATAAAATATTTGATTGTTTTTTTCATGACTGAAATCTGTTTTTACGGTTTTGTTTAATATTATATTATTTTATAATTATGTCAAATTCCAATAGAGTTCATGCTGTACTACACTGGCTAGAGTATGTCTGTTATTCTGTGGAATAAAAAATATACGGAAACACTCGCCATTACACTCGAGCGTTTCCGTTCGGAACATCCCGAATATTGCGAATCAAACATCACCTACGCAGGCAGACTCGATCCTATGGCTGAGGGCTTGATGATTCTTTTGACTGACAATGATGTTCACAGAAAAGAGACATTTCTCGCGCTCCCAAAAACATACGAGGTTGAATTCATCTGTGGTGTGAGAACCGATACCTATGATGTACTCGGGAAGGTGGTACACGCTCAAGCCGTCTCTCTGTTCGAAGCTAGGGTACAAAAAGAAATTGAACAATTGATTAATATTACTGAACAATCCTATCCGCCATACTCTTCAAAATCTGTTCAAGGCAAACCGCTTTGGCAATGGGCGAGGGAAGGTTCTCTTGGTAACGTAACAATTCCTGTTCGGGACATACACATTACGTCTTCTACCTATCAGGGTTCTCGCATCGTGTCGGCACCTGCATTACAAGAACGCATAGTGTCTCTACTTGCTCAGGTTCAAGGAGATTTTCGCCAAGAGGTAATCACAGACCTCTGGAACAATTACTTTCAAAATACAGATGGTGAGACTATTAGAATGTATAAGATGACCATCACTGCTTCCTCAGGAACGTACATGCGTTCGCTCGTAGAGTATCTCGGAAATAAGCTCGGAACAGGCGCAACAACCCTTCACATCAAACGTTTACAGATAGGAGAGTACACACCTTGACCACACCTAGAGAATTATTGACATACAAACGTATATATGCTATCATATAGACATGTCAAAGACATTGAAAACAACCATATTAGCTATTGGTTTCGCGGCACTTGTTATTTTTGTCGCTCCTTCTGCATATGCAGATGAATACGTAACCGAAATATATGCGCCTGCTTTGGTCGATCAAACAACCGTAATGTATCCGGCATTTGATCCCTTCGATATAAGTCGTTACTTCTCAAAGAAAGAGGAAAAGGAATCCTATAATTCAGGTGAACTCTTGGTTCGCGATCCTGATTCACTCACATCTGAAGAGCGTTCTCATTTTGAGAACAGCGCGAGCAATGATCGCAACAACGGCGAAATTATCGTTGCATCTGATGTTGCGTTTCCACGCGGTAACAGGTTATCAGCTTCAGTTGGTCAAGCCGGGATGTTTGGATCATCTGCACAGGTGAATTATGGAGGATTGCTCTTGATTCTTGTTATGCTCGCCATTATCGTTATGTTGGCGAGAATGACGATGAGAAAACGAACTCGTATCTACCAGAGGCAACGAGGATATCAACCGAGACGTATGTATCGCTACCACACAGCACTGCAACCAAGAATGCGCTATCGATAGTGTTTTCTTTTTGCATTTTTGATCTCCTATGATACTATTTTCTCTGTATTCCCCGGTAGCTCAGCGGTAGAGC
>JAGQMO010000029.1 GCA_020428615.1 Patescibacteria group bacterium
ATAATTATTTACCCTGTGGTTTGGCGCTATGAAAATACCATTGATTAAAAAAAGACCTCTCTATTGAGGTCTTTTTTTTATGAAACTTTGTTTGAATCAACATTACAGCTATAATCAGGTACGTTGCACAATTAGCTCAGTTGGTTAGAGCGCTCGCCTGACTTGCGAGAGGTCATAGGTTCGAATCCTATATTGTGCACAGGAGCTAAAAAACGCCTGTTTTCAGGCGTTTTTTAGTATGCATGCTAGTTATCTGTTTCAAAGTCTTCAACATCTCCGCAAACCATTGCATCGTCACCGTCATCATCGTACTCGACACAAATGCGGAAGTAATGTCGCGTATCTGAATCAAGACCGAGCGCGTTGTAGCTGTAGGATGCAGAACCATCGAGGTCAGTATCAACCGTATCTTTTTGGAGGTCATCCCCGTGTTCATCAATATCATTGTAGCTGTCTTCGTGTTCAACGTCTTCGACATCATTTTCATCTTCGCCGTACACAAAGAACACTCGTCCATTATCAAAATCATTCATATCGACTTCGCCACGAAGAGTTGCACGATCATCATCAATATTCGTTGCTGAATGTGTACTTGCGTCAGGTTCATCATTGTTGCTACCATTATCGTCAGTTTCAAAATCTTCAACATCACCACACTCAAGACGTTCATCATTATTGTTGTATTCATACTCTACACAGATAACAAAATAGTAATCTTTGTTATCTTCGAGATTGCGAACATCCTCGTTGTAGCTATCATCTCCATCGAGATCGTTATCAACACGAACGACTTCAAAATCATCATCTTCTTCGTCATCTCGAACATCATCATAGGTGTCGTAATCGCCTTCTACATCTTCAATCATGCTCTCGTCTTGTCCATAGACAAAGAAGACAACACCATTACGATAATCGTTCATATCAACGTCTCCACGAAGTTCAGCAGAGTCTTCATCGACATCGCGTGCGCTTTTAGTTTCCACACGTGGTCGAGATCCTGATGAATAATAATCGTCCTCGTATTCATAGACCGGATAATAATTGTATCCTCCAGTCGTTCCATAGTAATACGGATTGTAGGATGTTCCATAAGGATTGTACCCCTGTGTACTGAGTGATTGGATTTGCGCTTCGAGTTGCTGAATAATTTGCAAAAGTTGCGCAACGTATGCTGATTGGTCATATCCGTTGTTATAACTATAATTGTACCCATACGAGTTTCCATAGTATGGATCAGTATAGTAGTAGTCGTTCACAACCTGTGCATGTACGCTATGAAAAGCGAACAGGCCGAGCGCTGCAAACCCAAGACCAAGTAAAATTTTACGTAAAAATGATGTCATAAATATTATGTAATAAATGATTAATATGACTATATTAAATCAAAAATATCAAAAAAAACAAGCTCTCTCCACATATTGTGGGGTTTTGCTATAGTAGCACCATGAACATCCTCGCCATTGAAACGAGTTGTGATGAAACCGCAATTTCAATCATACGCACCGATACATTCAATACACCAACACCGAATTTTACGGTGCTTTCCAATTTGGTGATTTCGCAAATTAATGTGCATGCCGAATATGGCGGTGTCTTCCCCGCCCTAGCAAAGCGAGAACATGCAAAAAATCTCGTACCGCTCCTAGAACAAGCATTGAGAGAAGCAAATGTATACCAAGATGGTTCGCACGATGTTGATGATACATTACTGGAAAATATCCTCGAGCGTGAACCTACGTTATACCAAGCACTCAAAAACCTGTTCGCATCAATCGAACGACCTCGTATTGATATGGTGATGGTAACGTACGGGCCTGGACTTGCGCCTGCGCTATGGGTGGGAGTCAACTTTGCTCGAGCACTCTCAATCGCATGGAATATCCCGATCGTGCCCGTGAACCATATGGAGGGACACATTACCTCTATCCTATTGAAAGACGACTATATGAACGAGTCTGAAGCGCTGTTACCGCTTGACCAATATATATTTCCTATGCTCGCACTCCTCGTATCAGGCGGACACACACAGCTCGTTTTAGTGCGTGATTGGTGCACCTACGAAATCATCGGGGAAACGCTTGATGATGCGGTTGGCGAGGCATTCGACAAGACTGCACGCATGCTGGGTATGGAGTATCCTGGTGGGCCAAAAATTTCACAAGCCGCTCTTGAAGGAAAAGAAAACGAATCAATCAATCTCCCCCGACCTATGATCCATAGTGAAGGATATAATTTCTCTTTTTCAGGACTCAAAACATCAGTGCGATATCTGGTTGAAGAGTTAGAACAGAAAAACGAACTGAATGAACAAACAATCAATGACATTGCACGTGAGTTTGAACACGCAGTCGCTGACGTGTTGCTCGCCAAAACATGTAAGGCAATCGAAACATATACTATACGAGGTTTAATTGTCGCAGGAGGAGTTTCTGCAAATACTTTTTTAACAGCATCATTCAAGGAGAAAATGAATGAGTATAGTATTCCCTTATATATTCCTGAAACAACCTTGTGTGGAGACAACAGTCTCATGATTGCAACTGCAGGGTTTATTCAATACTGGAGAAACAAAACCACCGTTTCAGAAAGCGAATTGGTGGCTGTTGGGAATCTTAAGCTTTAACTTAATCAGGTAGATACCAAGCGGATATGGTTGGATTTTTTTGGTACACCCTTTCAATGGAAACCATCGGTTTAGTATTCGAAAAGGTGAGATATCCATCAAATGCTTGATTGAGTCCGCCAATGAACTCTCGGATACCTGCAAATTTAGGGGCGTATGTTGACAAGACAAATTGATCGCCAAGCAACAATGTCAATACGTGAATTTGGCCCTCTTTACACAAACAAGGGTCAACCTCAAAACAAAAATGTGGGTAACTGAGAATATTTAGGGAGACTTTCATCAGGTAAAGAAACTTTTTAAAGAAATCTTCTCGCCTCCTGAATAGATCAGAAATGAAAGCATCTCTTTGCTGCTTGGTTGCAAATTGTTCCTGACTCAATGCAAATTCAAACACTTCAACGTAGTGTTGTAGAGTAGTTCGTCTTGTATCAATAGTGTCCATAGCTGTTATAATGTTTTAGAGTTTGTCTCAATTAAACCATATATAAAAAAATATGCAAAATATCTTCAAAAACAAAGTTGGTATGTTACTATAGAATGCATGAACGAGAAATTCTTGAGTCCTTATAACTCA
>JAGQMO010000030.1:0-5908 GCA_020428615.1 Patescibacteria group bacterium
TAATATGTTTGATTGTCTGTTTATATTTCATAATAATTAGTTTAGTTTAAAAAATAAAATTATTAAAGATAAAGTTGGTAAATCTCTTTAAGAAATTGGTTTCAGTCACCTGGTAACTAGTAACTCCATTATCTAAATTGACAGGATCTTCCAGACAACCAAGTAATACATTAGCCGTTGTTCGAGTTGATTTATACCACCGATTTGTTGGAATTGAGAGGCGCCACGGACTTAATATTTCTTTAGAGTGTTTTTTTTGAAACGTACCAACCACTCGAGATGTATTTGGGCCGTAAATCCCATCAACCACAAGATCTTCTTGTAGGTATTGATTTAAAAAATCTTGAATTTTAGCTACTTCGTAATTAACATCACCCCTTTTCCAATATCCATTGAAGTATGGACACTGCTCTGCATCAATTGATTCAATAATATTATCTACATTACAAATGTCATTATCTTCGCAGGTATTAAATTCATATGTACATAGCGATTGCTTGTGGGTACGCCCTAGTGGGTTATAGTTATGCGCCCTCGAGTCTTTACAAGAGTACTCATCTTCTATGGTATTTTCTGGTGGTTGACCATCGACGGTCACGGTAATGTTACAGGTATATATAGAATCATTATATTCAACTGATGCTTGATACAGGGTTGTTTTTTCTGGTCGAACGGTAATTTTTTCATCTCGCTGGTAATAATTATTTCCGAGTAAAATTTGATTTACCGGACCAAATAGTTTCCAAGATAATTCCACTGAATCACCCATAGAGATATTTTGAGAGGACGCACTCATAAAACAGGCAGCTGTACGAATTCCAGATGTTTGAGACGAATTTGAACTTGGGCACTCGAAATCAAATTGGACACAGCCATCTCCGGCAGGACAACTTATTGAATCAAAACTTATCCAACCAATATTTTGTGACCACGCAGAACCATCGAGGTAGCCATTTTGATTTACCGAAACATTTTGTGAATTATTACTAAAAGGACCAAAATTAATCCAACCAGTACCTTCCCCCCATCCATATCCTGATAAAGTACCTACCTGGGTTGATGAATTACAATTATTGCTCACCTGATAATTGGTACCTGAAAACTGTAACCAACCAGCACCTGAAGACCACGCTTGACCTTGCAGCCCACTCGTCGATAGTTCTGCTGAGGTCACTGCATTTGTTGGATTAAAGTTTATCTTCAAGGCATCTGAACCATCTAGTGAAAGAGTTGGATTTTCAAATACGGCATATTGGTTATTTCCTACAATATTACCGGCAAATAAAGCGGATGGGAGTAAGAGGAAAAAAATACCGGACAATAAAATATATTCAGTTATAAGCTTTAGATTTCCCATTTTATATACAGCCATTATGACATTAATAGAAATAAAACAAAAATCCGCGGAAAGCGGTTTTTTAACGTATCTCGGCTCCGAGATCAATTAACACTCCTTGAATTTTTTCCATATCCCCATCAACCTCAACGTCGGTGAGGGTTTTTTCGTGTGACTGAAATACCATCGAGAAAGCATAGGAAACGCGTCCGTCCTTTTCAAACTGATCGAACAGGAACACTTTTTGTAGGTATCCAGCACCAGATTCAGCAATTACCTGGTGGAGATCTCCTTCACCTTTCCCTTCTGGTGCCCAGAATGAGATGTCACGCTTGGTGAACGGGTACGGTGATATTGATTTAAAACTATCAGATTCAGAATAGGTCCTTTGATCAAACAATTTTTCATAGCTCGGCTGTACCTCGAGCTTATCCAGATAGAAGGTCACTACCTGTCCGTGGTACTCGACATCCAGCTCTACACCAAGCTCACCTGAAAGTTTCTCGATAACGACCTCGAGCTGGTCTCGCTCGGTTCCGTACTTTTTGTTTACGACCTTACCTGCATTCTGAACCGCAATGGCACAAGCATTCTTCTCGCCATCTTTTGTGTACACCCGCCCAATTTCAAAGATAGCCGTTCGGTCACCACCAAAGAAATCTTGGTTCCGTGCGTTCAGCTCGAGCGCAGTCTGAACCCCCTTGTGTAGGTTCTTTCGGAGACCAGCCTTGTCGCTGGCGATTGGATTCTTTACCGCTACGTCGCCTTTCTTGGTGAACGAGTAGGTCATCACCTCAGAGAAACCACGTTCTGTTAGCAGGTTCCTAAGCTTGTTCTGTAGGTAGACCTGTTGGTTCAGTTCTGGGGTAAAGTCGTAGTCTGATAAGTCTCTTGATTTGATGTTGTAGTAACCGTAGATCCGGCCAATTTCTTCAATGAGATCTTCAGGAATGACGAGATCGAGTCGATCATGAGGAATGTGTACCTCAAATTCATCATGATTCAAATGATATTGATAACCAAGTCGTTCAAAAATAGTTACCATATCATCGGAAGAAAGTTTAATTCCTAGCAAAGATTGAACGTGAAATAACACAACACGAACGGTGCGTGGTGTCTCCGGATCTGGATAGGTATCATTAATTTCTGAAAGTGTACATGAGTCGCCATGAGCTATATTGGAAATCAATCGCGAAACAGATTCCAGAGCAATAGGTGCAATTTCTGAACTAATCGCATTTTCAAAACGTTTTGATGAATCAGTAAGAATTTTAACACGTCTCGCTGTTTGGCGAGTCGTGAGAGGATTAAAGTTCGCAACCTCAATAATAATATTTCGGGTGGTATGGGTAACCTCTGCCTTTACTCCACCTTTGACACCTGCTAAAGCGAGGATTCCCTCTTCATCGGCAATAACCAGATCGGAATCTGTTAATACAATTTCTTCTCCATTGAGAGTAGTCATCGTCTCATCCACTTTGGCATTGCGAATGATTATTTTTCCAACAACCTTATCAGCATCAAATGCATGGATAGGTTGACCAAGATCAAACATAACGTAGTTAGTTGCATCTACAATATTATTCACAGAACGCTGACCAATGGATTCGAGTCGTGTACGTAACCAGTCTGGTGAACCTCCTACGACCACATGTTCAATCTTGCGCGCGAGGTAACGATGGCACTGGTGTGGATTTTCAAGACGAATGTTAACACGGCTCTGATCGTGATGAATTCCTTCTCTATAGTGATACCGATTCTCGATGATCCCTTGATGAGTTAACGTAGCGTACTCTTTTGCAATACCATAGTGCGACAAACAATCGTGTGCGCGATTCGGCAACACATCAATATCTATAATATCTTCTTCTATCCCTTCAATTTCAAAAGCATGCAAGAGTAATGTCTCTGCAATAGTATCGGTTGGTGGTAATTCATTTTCAAAGTAGCTCTGTAGCCAATTTCGTGAAATTAACATAATTATTATTGTTTATCGGCATATATCGCATCATGTAATTTAAGATCTCCTTGATATAAAAGTCGGATATCATCAATGCCATACTTCATCATGGTTAAACGATCAATACCAACACCAAATGCAAACCCTGAGTATTTTTCAGGATCAATACCGACATTTTTAAGCACGTTCGGATGCACCATACCAGCACCTAATACTTCAAGCCATGTATCACCGAATTTCAAATCAATTTCAACCCCCGGTTCAACAAACGGGAAATATCCCGGACGAAATCGAAACTCAACAGGATGTCCATAGTATTCATTAAGAAAGGTTTCAAGCGTTCCTTTGAGGTGTGCAAGTGAAATACCTTCTCCAACCACCAATCCTTCAATTTGATAGAATTGTGTTTCATGAAATCTATCAGTTGCTTCTTGGCGAAATACCAATCCAGGAGCAACAATTTTGAATGGGAATTTTCGACCAGATTTTACAAATTCTTCCATGTATCGAATTTGAACTGATGACGTATGGGTACGAAGCACTTTTTTGTCTTTTCCACGAACGAAAAAAGTATCTTGCATATCACGGGCTGGATGATCTTTTGGTACATTGAGCGCATCAAAATTATGCCATTCATCTTCGATGTGAGGACCATCGGCAATTTCAAATCCCATACGTACAAAAATATCGCTGATAGTACGGATGGTTTGTGAGAGAGGGTGTAATTTTCCCATATTCTTCATGGTATTGAGTGTACCTTTGATATTAAAAAAATCAAAATTTTAATTTTCAATAAAATCAGTGAATCTTGCATTATACTCCTGCATTCGGTAATATAAAATTAACGAAACAAAAAACCTTACGAATAAAGCTCCGTCTTGGGGCGGTTTACTCGTAAGGTTTTCCGTCACCAAGGCGGAACTTTGTTTTGTTTATAAGTCTTTATAATAAAAACCTTACGAATATGCATAAAGAAATTTCTTGGCAAACATTACTTACTCTAGGTGTCATAGCAGAGATATTACGGTTCATTATTAGTGACAGTATTATATCAGGCGCGTTTGGGTTACTTGGTGTACTGTGTATAGCATTCACTATTACCACAGCACATAAGAAACATAGAAAATAATTGACATAATATTTTTATCGTGATATTGTCCTTATTGGAATCTTAAACGAACACTTATGAAAACAAAACTGTTTGCTATGATTGCTTTGGTTTTGATTGCAATAACCATAGGCAATGGGCTACCTCTTCTTGTTGTTATTATAATTGCGTTGTCGACAACAAAAAAAGAGTATATTGAAATGGGTATCTTCCTCATCAGTCTCGATGTAGAATTCGACAATTACAAAAAAACATTCAAGGAGCTGTGGCGTAAAATATTTGTACGAACATAGTTTGTTCATGTTTTGTTAAAAATCCCGAACCCTTATAGTTGGGGATTTTTATTTGATCAATTCAATAAAAAGTTCTGTTAACATTTTTGGGTTTCCTGTCCCTTTCGTTTCCTTCATCGCCATACCAACAAAGAATTTCATAAGCGTGTCCTTCCCTGCCTTAAACTCAGCAACCTGTTCAGGGTTGTCGTTGATGATTTTTGCAACAACTACCTTCAATGCTTCAGTGTCATTGTCTTGCATGAGACCTTTCTCTTCTGCGATAGTTTTTGGGTCACCACCATGTTTCATCATGTGTGCCAAGATGTCTTTTCCTCCACGTGAATTTAAATCACCGCACTCAACCATGTTAATCAAATTTCCAAACATTATCGGATCAAGAGTATGCCAAATACTACTATCAACATCTTCAAAATCTTTTGATTTTAACAATCCGACAATATCTGAGGTAATGTAATTAGAAGCAAGCTTAATCAATTCTTTATTATCCTTAAAAGAAGCGATAACTGACTCAAAGAAATGAGCCATATTAATGTTGTTAATATAGGATTCAATATCTTCCGATTTAATACCATATTCGCGTTCGTAGCGCGCGCGTTTGTCAGCTGGCAATTCGGGTAACTCGGATTTCATTTTTTTAAGATCAAAAATCTCATGTAAGTAGAGTTTTGGTAAATCGGGTTCTGGGAAATAACGATAATCCTTTGCATCTTCTTTTGAACGTTGAGAAAAATTAGTGCCTTTTTGATCATTCCATCCACGAGTTTCCTGCACGAGTTTTTCTCCCTTCTCAAGAGCATCAATTTGCCGTTGAATTTCGTATTCAGCCGCTCTTCCAGCTGCTGAAATAGAACCAATATTTTTGGTTTCGGTTTTTATTCCGAGTGTGTCGGTTTTTGAAACTGAAATATTCAATTCAATGCGCATTTCTCCTTTTTCAATGTTGGCGTCTCCTGCACCCAAATATCGCAAGAGGACTTGAAGTTCACGCGCAAAATTCATGACATCCTCAGGAGTATGGAGAACCGGTTCTGTCACTAATTCCATGAGTGGCGCTCCCGCACGATTAAAATCAATGAGAGAGTGATTATCAAAGTGTTTTGAGGTTGCTGTATCTTCTTCGAGGTGAATGCGTGTCAGCTCAAAACCAGCAAGCGTTCCACCTGAAACAATAGGGTACTTGTACTGTGAGATTTGATACCCTTTTGGAA
>JAGQMO010000030.1:5929-6102 GCA_020428615.1 Patescibacteria group bacterium
GATCAAATTCCGTAAAATTTGCAATATTTCCCCCAACCGCAAGTCCGATGCGAACCATATGTTCAACTGCTTTCTGATTGATGGTCGGTAGAGTCCCGGGATGAGCTAAATCAACGGGTGAAATATTTTGATTTGGTTCAGCGTGATACGGATCATTTAAAGAACGTGAGAAC
>JAGQMO010000031.1:0-300 GCA_020428615.1 Patescibacteria group bacterium
TCAATGTTATTGGGTGGATCTTTTACTCTCTTATCTTTGGACAAGGGACATCTAATGGAGATTTTTCAAGTTACGTAATGGTTATTGGTATAGCGATACCAATTTTCGCTGCGTTTGGCGCATTGATATTTTTGAAAGAACCCATTTCTGTGCAAAAAAGTATTGGTCTCATTTTTGGAGTAATTTCTGTTTATCTTTTGACAAAATAATAAAAAGGTCTGAAAAGACCTTTTTTGTTATACTAGACATGTATGTATGAAACCCTCAAACAATACGGTTGGAACGAAGACCTTGAAATTC
>JAGQMO010000031.1:398-21106 GCA_020428615.1 Patescibacteria group bacterium
TGCGAAATCACTGGGAATCGCCTCAAAGACAAAAACCCCTACCAAAAACCGATTGTGGGTGATTGGGTGTTGATTGAAAGAGGAGAAGCAAACAATGGAAATATTATCCGTGAAATTTTACTTAGGAAAACCATTTTGAAACGAAAAAAGATTGGCGGACAGGATAATGTGCAAATTATTGCATCAAACGTTGATCGAGCGGTGATTGTACAGTCACTCGCGCAAGATTTTAGTGTACGCCGACTCGAACGAAATCTTCTTCAGCTTGCCGATACTGGCATTAAACCGATTATTGTATTGAACAAGCTCGATTTGGTTGAAGATACCAATGAGTTTGAAAAAGTTATGAGAGGTATTGATGAGAACATACCTGTTATTTACAGTTCCTTTGTGAGTGGTCACGGTCTTGATGAGATTCAAAATATGCTCACTCCTGGCGAAACGGTGGTATTTATCGGTTCGTCTGGTGTTGGAAAATCATCGATCATCAACACGATGCTCGACGAAGAACGTCAGCAAAAGACCCGAGCAATCAGTACATACAGCGGGAAGGGAAAACACACAACAACATCGAGGAAACTATTTCTCCTTGAGAATGGTGTGATTGTTATCGATACTCCCGGAACTCGTGAGTTCGGACTCGTTCTTGATGACGAATCGGTGCTACAGGAACAGTTTGCTCAGATTGACCAGTTTTCACGACATTGTAAATTTCGTGATTGTAGACATGACACTGAACCTGATTGCGCAGTGAAAGATGCAATTATTAAAGGTGAGTTGTCCGAAAGTATACTCGATGCTTGGCAAAAGTTATCGAAAGAGGTAAATCAAAAATCATGAGTAACGCACGCAAAATGGATTTTGGCGACACTATTGAACCGCAAGGGAACTTTGCATATTTTGATAAAATCATTACTGATCGCCGTTCGGTCTATTCGGTGAGTATTGGCAGGGTCATCAATCGGGCAGATATCAAAAAGTTTATCATTGCGACCAAGAAGATAAAAAACCACAACAAAGCTACCCACCACTCGTGGGCGGTGCGTATCAGTCATGATGGTGTGATCTATGAATCAAAAAATGATGACGGAGAAACCGGAGCGGGACAGGTGATTTTGAGAATACTTCAAAAGAAACAGATGATAAATACGATTGTGTGTGTTACACGTTGGTATGGTGGTATTAAACTCGAAGCTGATCGATTCAAACATGTTCAAGATGCTACACTCTACGCCATCATGAACAGTACCTAAGTATTGTCTTTTTATCTAAATATGATTTAATAAAAGAAAACCGTTGTTATGGGAACGAAAATTAAAAAGCTAATTGCTCGCATGTTTGGAAGATATTTTCTCGAGTATCGAAGAACCATTAAGGGTGTATGTATCAACAATAAGGAGGAGATTCTGTTGATTCAGAAACTGAAACGCGGTAACGAAGTTGGTCGTTGGGAATTACCTGGTGGTAAAAGAGATAAGAGTGATCGAAGCGACAAAAGCGCTTTGAAAAGAGAATTAGCAGAGGAACTTGGTAAGAAGATTCTTATGTTTGTACGCAAGTGTAAGAAATTGGAATCAGTGAGAACTGATGCTAATAGATATACTAATTATAGCCATCACTTTTTTCAAGTCATTCTTCGTAGTTCATTTTCGCTCGATAGTATTACGCTTTCTCGTGAACATATGAATGTGGCTTGGTTTTCTTGGGAAGAATTACAGCAAATGAGAAAAACAGGATGGTTAACCAAGAGCACACTTTTTTATCTAAACGCCGTGAGAAAAGAGCGAGAATTCATTGCCAAAAAAATGAGGATTAGTTACGAACAAATAGCCTAGATTACTGTACTTTTTGTCGGTGTCAGGCTATTTTTTTCTTTACACTTGCTGGTATAATGCAGGTGTATGGATTTTACGATTCACCTGGCAACTGACCATGCGGGTTTTGAAATGAAGGAGTTTTTGAAGACAGCGCTCGAAGAACTTGGTTACGATATTGTCGATCATGGCGCTTTTGAGTACGATAAAGGCGACGATTACCCTGATTTTATTTCTCTCGCAGCGACCGCCATCGCTCAAAGCCCTGATGACCGAGCGGTTATTTTTGGCGGTTCTGGGCAAGGTGAGGCCATGGTCGCTAATCGCTATCCGAACGTTCGAGCAACCGTTTACTATCACTTTGACCCTGAAATTATTAAATTATCTCGAGAAAAAAATGATTCTAATATTTTATCGATTGCTGCACGTTTTCTTTCGAATGAAGAGGTGCTTGAGTCAGTGTTGTTTTGGCTTGAGATTCCGTTTGGCGAAGAAGAGCGCCACGTGAGGCGCATTGAAAAAATCGAATTTACCGGATTTGAAGAAGATGAATAAAAACCCGCTATTGCAGGTTTTTATTATAGAGATTGAATATAATCGAGCACTTCTTTTGGATGTGTTGCCGGTTTTACCTTATCCCAATGTTTTATTATCATACCGTTTTCATCTATCAAAAATGATTCTCGAGCAATCCCCATATACTTTCTGCCATACATAGATTTTTCTTTCCAAACGTCATAGAGTTTAACGATGTGTCCATCGGTGTCCACAAGAAGCGGAAATGTAAGACTATTTTTTTCACAGAATTTTTGATGGGATTCTTTAGAATCTTTTGAAACCGCGAGAATTTCGGTATTGAGTTTTTTGAACTCCTCGTACAAATCTTGGAAACCGAGTGCTTCGGTTGTACAACCAGACGTCATGTCTTTTGGGTAGAAGTAGAGGAGTACTTTTTGTCCTCGATATTTTTCAAGATTGATAGAATTGTCTCGTTGATCGATAGTATTAAATGTTGGCGCTGTTTTTAGTGTCATATATTACCAGTATATCATGAGAAATTTTGATATACTGTGCCTATGCACACGCCTATTATTCCAGCTCTCATGCCCGAGACATTTGATGATATTGAGGAAATGGTTTCATTAGTTGTAAACCATGTTGATATGGTGCAGCTTGATCTCATGGACGGTAAGTATGTACCTGAAAAAACGTGGCCGTTTTATCATGAAAACGATCACAACCTGGCGTCGCTGATTCGCGAAGACGTATCGTTGCCATTTTGGGAAAACATCAATTACGAGCTTGATCTCATGGTAGAACGTCCTGAAGAGAATCTCGATACGTGGCTTCATATCGGCGCTTCTCGCGTAATTTTCCACTACGCGTCGGTGCACGATTGGAATAACATTCGAAATATTGATAACGTAGTGCGAGATTTTATTCAGATTGGTTGTGCGATTACTATTCACGATGATATCGAGAAGGTGTATCCGCTCATTGACGAGCAGGCGGTTGATTTTATCCAAGTCATGGGTATTGCCCATATTGGATACCAGGGAGAACCGTTTGAAGAACAAACACTCGAAATCATTACAACGTTGCGTACACGTTATCCTGATCTTCTTATTACTGTTGATGGTGGTGTGTCAGTTGCAACAATACGAGATCTGTCTCTTGCGGGTGCAGACACTTTTGTATCAGGTTCGGGTGTTTTTGGAGGAGGTGTTGTTTCGGAAAACATTGCAGACTTATTAGAACATATGTAGATATTGACGTTTGTAAAAAAACACCGCATTCCTGCGGTTTTTGTTGCGTACTTTATTGATATTGGTAGGCTGGTAGAGAATTTAAAATTTCATATCGTGGTGGAGAAAACTAAAAATTTTTTTAACAGACACCGTAGTATTACCATCATTCTTATTACATTTATTTCCTTTGAGTTATATTTATGGTATGGAGGATACACATTCTCTGATATTATTCAGGCAATTTCTTCTTGGGATTCGTTTGTCATTTTGATATGTACCTGGGCATTTTGGTTATGTATCATTGGAGACTCAGTAATAAAATTTTTGCTCTTTGTATGGGCAACAAATGAACGAGATTTTGCTTTTCGTTGTTCAATTCCTGTGTATGCTTTTTTTTATCGGATTTATTATGTAGTAAATGATGTATACGTATACGTGCGAAAAACCCTTGTTTGAACAGTTATTTTCTGTAGCAAACAAGGGTTTTTATTTTACAAACACTCGCATGATTTTTTGAAATGGTGATTTTTTTCCAAGACGTTTTCGTGCTTTGAGCGATTTTGAAAATTTTTCATGTGTCATAGCACCGTGTTTTTTATAGTATTCCTTTTGTTTTTCTAGTGGCATATGAATAATACGTTTACAAGCAGATGAACACGTTCCACGCATATGTTGTTCGCATTGTTCGCACTGGAGGAAGAGGAGGTTGCAGGCAAGATTTTGACAATTGACGTGTCGATCGCATGAATTCCCACATTGGTGGCATTGGCTGATAATTTCGTTTCCAATACTTTCCCGCCCTCGCCCATCAAAGACGTAATTTGCGCCAAGAAACTTGTTCTCGAGCCCCTCACGTTCCACTTGGTGTTTGTAATCAATAATGCCGCCGTGGAGCTGGTTCACATCAGTGAATCCTTGATGTTTTAGATATGCTGACGCCTTCTCACATCGAATTCCGCCAGTACAATAGAGGAGTACCTTTTTATCTTCTTTACCTTTCAATTCCAGAGCTACCTTTGGTAGCTCTTCTCGAAACGTATCTACCTCTGGGCAGAGTGCTCCGTCAAAGTGTCCGATTTCTGATTCGTAGTGGTTTCGCATATCAACGACAATAGTATCTCTACTTTCCATAGCGTCATTAAACTCTCGTGCGCTCAAATGTTTGCCAACATTCTCAATATTGTAATCATCAATTGATAATCCGTCTGCAACGATTTGTTTTTTGATTTTGATGTGGAGGGTGCTAAACGCTTTACCTCCTTCAATACCGATTTTGAACGGCACGCCATTGAATTCATCAAACGAATCCATAAAATCTCGAAAGGCATTCATGTTGTGTTCAGGAACCGACATCTGGGCGTTGATGCCTTCATTTGCGAGGTACACGCGACCGAGACAACCAAGATGTTGCCAGCCATGAAAAAGCCGTTCGCGCATATTTTCAGGATGAGCTATGCGGACATAACGATAGAGAGATACAGGAATACGTTCAAATGTTTCTGTTTCAAGCAATTGTTCTGCTTTTTCTTTGGTTGGTCCGCATTTTCTATACTGTTTGTACGTAGTATTCATACCCTCTATCCTAGCTGAAACCGTTATTTTTTCAATGAATAATGGTACAATACGATCATGACAGACGAACGAATCAAGGAACTCGAATTACAGGCAAATGACATTCGTATATCAATTATTGACATGCTCGAGGACGCGGGGAGCGGACACACGGCAGGCCCCCTTGGTATGGCTGATGTGTTTACTGCTTTTTATTTTGAAATTTTAAAATATGATCCGAAAAACCCAGAATGGAAGGAACGCGACCGGTTGATCCTATCAAACGGACATATTGTGCCCGTACGCTACGCAACGATGGCGCACGCAGGGTACTTTCCTTTAGATGAATTGAAGACTCTGCGGAAATTCGGCAGTCGCCTTCAGGGACATCCTGAACGTGAGCGATTACCAGGACTTGAAACAACGTCAGGACCGCTTGGCAGTGGACTCGGTCAGGCAGCGGGGATGGCGTTCGGTCTCCGCATGGACGCCAAGAAAAATCGCGTGTACTGTTTCACCAGCGATGGGGAGCATGATGCGGGAAATTTTTGGGAATCCGCAATGTTTGCGGCGCATCACAAATTATCAAACCTGACTGTTGTTGTTGATCGCAACAATATACAAATTAATGGGTTTACTGAGAATGTCATGGCGCTCGGCGACTTGAAAGGTAAGTGGGAATCGTTTGGTTGGCATGTCATTGAAGTTGACGGGCACAACATCGAGGCGATTATTGATGCGGTACACGAAGCACACGCTATTCAAGAAAAACCAACCTGTATCATTGCACACACGATTCCAGGTAAAGGCATTCCAGAAATTGAAAATATGTACGAATGGCATGGTAAACCACCAAGTACCGAAGAAGAACAAAGGTTCCTCAAAGAGTTGCGTACCTTACGAGGGAAAATCGAAGCCTCGCATGCAGAATAATATGGAGAATTTAGGAAAAAAAGTTTTAGATAGTTTCGTTCGTAAACATAATTACTATAATCAAGAACAACATCCCGAAAATTATAGTGATACGGTTTCAGAAGGTGAAATTGGTCCAGATACTCTTCAAGGCAATCTCGATAAAAATCAGAATATTTCAGATTCTCTAGGTGAACTTCTAGCAAAAGACGAACAGAGATTTGATTTAGAAGAAATGTTAGATAACATTAAATCTCTTGAGGTATATTACTTGCGTTTAAAAACTAAAATTAAAGCAACGAAAGCTAGAATACAATCTTTAAAGGAGAAACAAATTGAAGTTGATGAATTTCGTTTGAGAGATATTCAAAGAAAAATTGCTCAATTACGTGAAAAGCAATTAGAAGATGAAAATGAATTAGAAGAAGCAGAGAAGGTAACATCGTCTTATCCAGAAAAAATTGTACTTCTCGATAAAGAGTTAGAGGCGTACAATGATTTTTTGGATACGTATGATGAACAAAACGAGAACTTTTATAATAATTGATTATGGTTAATAAAACATTACATTTGAATAGCAATCTTTTTAACCCAGAGCAATTGGAGCAGGTAGCAACTCGTGACGGATTTGGAAAGGGGTTGGTCGAAACAGGTGAAAAAAACCCTGATGTGGTGGCGCTCTGTGCTGACCTTGCTGAATCTACGCGAGCACAGTGGTTTAAGGAAAAATTTCCTGATCGGTATGTTGAGCTTGGTGTTGCAGAACAGAATCTTGCAACCGTTGCATCGGGTTTTGCAAACTATGGGAAAATCCCGTTTATTATGTCGTACGCGGCATTTTCTCCCGGGAGAAATTGGGAGCAAATTCGATCAACCATCGCACTCAATAATGTGCCAGTTAAGATTATCGGTGCACATGCTGGTGTATCAGTCGGACCTGATGGAGCAACACACCAAGCACTCGAAGACATCGCCACCATGCGGGTATTGCCGAACATGACCGTCGTCGTTCCTGCTGACAGCGAAGAAGCGAGGAAGGCGACACTGGCGATTGCTGAAAACGGGAAACCATCGTACTTACGCCTTGCGCGTGCAAAAACACCCGTTTTTACCACACAAGACACCCCGTTTGAGATAGGACAACCACACGTTGTCTATCAGGCAGAGAATCCAAAAATTGGCATTATTGCATGTGGTTCACTCGTATATCAATCTGTGCTCGCAGCTGAAGCATTGAGTAAACAGGGAATTGAAGTATCGGTGATGAACCTCTCGACGATTAAACCCATGAATGAAAAAGCGGTTCTCGATTTTGTCAAAAATCTCGACCATGTTGTTACCGCCGAAGAACATCAGGTTGCATGCGGTATGGGGTCGGCAGTTGCTGAAGTCCTTGTAAAACATTCACCAAAGAATATGTCATTTATTGGTATGCAAGATAGGTATGGGGAATCGGGTAGCCCGGATGAACTCCTTGAATATTTTGGATTTACCAAAGACGGGATTGTGAAACATATAAAAGACCATTTATAAAAAACAAGAGATATGTACCTCTTGTTTTTTACCTAACTTTCCAAATACTGTTTGATTTCATCATCCGAGAATTTTTGACTTAACTCTTCAAGTGTTTTTGTTTGAATTTTAATGTCTTCCTCTAATTCCTCACGTTTATACCTATCGGTCTCATGTTTAAGCATCTCCTCTGCCTTTTGGATGTGGACATTGAGTTTTGCTATTAGTTCAAGATCAAGTTCATGTCGAGATTTTGGCTGTTTTTTCAGTGTTTCTTTTTTCTTATCATCATGGTATAACTCTTTTCCTTGTTTACGTGCAGCTTCTTGTATGGCATCAAAATTGTTTTCAAATGGATTCATATTTATATCTTCTTAGGTTGATAATATTCCGGTGCGTTTTTCAGAAATTCTTCAAGACCTTCTCGTGTTAGGAGACCTTCCTGTGCGCCGACATACTGAACCACATTCATGGAGTTAATCGGGCCCCACGATAACGCTTCGGCAACTGATTTGCCGTGACCGAGCGCAACCGTGAAGGTAGAAGAGAAGGAATCACCAGCACCGGTTCGTTCAACGGGTGGTTGTGGATCTGGATAAATTGGATGAAACCAATACTCATCGTTGTACGAATCATATGCATATGCTCCATCTGGTCCGTCTGTAATACAAACGATGTTTGGTCCAAGATCATGTATCTTTCGCATAAGCTCTTTCACGTCTCGGGAATCACTGTGTAATACTGATTGCGCTTCCTCAACATTGCAAAAAAATATCTCAGTTGCTTTATACACATCCTTCAATTTTTCAACCCCAAGTGAGATTTGAAATGTCCCGGGTTGAAAGGCCATTTTGATGTTATTTTTCTTTACCCAAGCGGCAATGTCAGCATGATACTGCATTGAGTCTTCTCCAACAGAACTAAAGTATACCCATGTTGGTATCGTGTTCCCAATTTGTTCGCTCAGGTTATATGCATAGTTTTCGTGTTTAATGAGAATCGTTCTTTCTGCTTGAAACGAAAGTACGTAATGATGATTTGTTACTTTTCCGTTTTCAATCGTAACGTAATTCGATCGCACGTTATTTTCTTCCAGTGTTGTAATACAAGATTTTCCAAAATCATCGTTGCCAACATGTGTCATTATTGCTGATGAGAGCCCGAGCCGAGCTGCACAAATTGATGCGTTTGGGGCATTGCCCACTGCGCTGATAACCTTGACGCTTTCATATGGAATTTTATCGCCAAACCGCATAGAGAGCATGCAATTTTCGTTATCAATATTGCAGTGTACTTCCGCATCCTTCAGTCTAATGAAAGTGTCGATAACAATGTCGCCGATTGCTAAAAAATCAATGTGTTCCTGTGTCATGTTGCCAGTATACCACAAGCTCCTATGGTATACTGGCAAGGTATGAAAACACTCACAGCATATATCCACGAAGCACAAATGAATAAACGAGCGATAGCACATTTTAATGTTGCAAATTCTGATATGCTCATGTCTATATTTCATGGTGCACAAGAGGTATCCGAAGAGTGTGGAGAAAAAATTCCCGTTCTCATAGGTGTCACTGAAGGAGAACGTGATGCTTTTGGAGTGACTCAAATTGTCGATTACATTACGAGTCTCCGCAATGAGCATGACTATCCTATTTTCGTGAATGCCGATCATACGTATTCTGTTGAACGGGCGTGTGAGGCGATTGATGCTGGTTTCGATATGGTGATTTATGATGGGGCAAATATCTCACATGAAGAGAATCTTAAAAACACCCAACAAGTTGTTGCATATCGAAATGAGGTGAATCCTGAGTGTCTTATTGAAGCGGAGTTTGGATTTATTGGGTCGGGATCAAATATTAAGGATACCTTACCAGACCATGTATCAGAAGAAACTATGACTGATCCAAACGAAGCCCAGCGTTTTGTTCAAGATACGGGAATTGATGCTTTGGCTCCTTCAGTTGGAAATGTTCATGGGATGGTGAAATCAGGAAATCCTGCCTTGAATCCTGGTCGTGTGCGTGCAATTTTAGAGGAAACACATATTCCATTAGTGCTGCACGGTGGTTCGGGATCAACTGATGAAGATTTTCTCAAGGTCATTCAAGCAGGTATATCGATTATTCATATAAGCACTGAATTGAGAGTTCTGTTTCGCAAGGGAATAGAAGAATCATTTCAAGCACACAATGCTGAATTAGCTCCATATCGTTATTTTAAAGAAGCAAAAAAAGCTCTCAAAAACAAGGCAAAAGAGCGTATCAAGCTGTTTTGGGCTTATAAATAAAGAGATTTTGACATATATTATATTTCATTGTATAACTGTGGATAAGTTCTTGACGATATTGACTTTTCCTAGTATCGTACTCCTAGTTCTCGTTTCGAGGACTTTTTTAGTTACGGAGTTTTGCGGAGCACATACCGCAATTTATGACCAAATATATTCATTTTATACCTAAAAAAGTTACCACACATCCGTTCGTTAAGAACGCATATAAAACACTTATTATTATTTATTCGTTCTATATTGCTTTTTCAGCTCAGGTATTAGCGCTTGAAGCTGAGGCGCCTCTTGGCGGTGAATCATTTAAACAACTCTTGTTTGATGATACAGCTGCCCTTGAACGAAAATTGCGACACGATCAAGAAGAAAAAATCGCAAAGATTCGAGCTTACTATGGACGATACAATCTTCCACTTCAACATGAGGCAGAGCACTTTGTTCTTGCTGCAGAAGAATACGATATCGACTGGCGACTCGTTGCTGCCATCGGTTTCATTGAATCGACTGGCGGGAAACACGCGTGTACAACAGCTGATTACAGCGCGTTTGGTTGGGGATCATGTAAAATTGACTTTGACTCATACGAGGAGTCTATTGATGTGATTTCTATGAACCTTGGAGGACAGAATCCTGATACCGCAAAATATTATGCCGGTAAGGATGTTCGAGGTATTCTCGAAGCATACAACCCTCCGGACATTGTCCCGAACTATGCGGATAAGGTAATGAAACAGATGAAGATTATTGATCGACAAGTTGTTTCATAAAAAAACCACCTCAAAGAGGTGGTTTTTTTATTTTTAATGAGGTTGGTAAATGCCACCTCGGGCTCGATTGACACTGAGTGCCATTTTTTCTTCAAGTTTTCTGCGTTGGATATCGTCTTGGTTTTCTTGGAGGAAATCCTCATTTTTTAATGAGGATAAATTTTTCTCCCCATTAATAAAAGGTTTTAATGTTTGGTATATTTGACGATATTTTTTGTAGTGAGGTCGTTTTTTTAAGGATTCGTTTAATGCTAATTTACATTTATTTCGTTTACCCTTAAAAAAGGTGAGATACTTTTGTGCATCCTCAATGATTTTTTTAGCAATCTCGTACTCTAGTACCATACAAGTCTTTTTTGATTATGTTTTTATGATTATATCATAAAATATATTATTTAGTCAAATTATACTGTTGTGATACTGTGGATAGTATGAATAATGTGATCCCGCGAAAACACTACATTGAACCAGACGTACTCCTCGTTCACAAACCAGCTGGGATGACTTCATTTGCTGTTGTGAGGGAATTGCGTAAAAAGCTCGATATCAAAAAAATTGGGCATGCCGGTACACTCGATCCTCTTGCGCATGGTTTGCTCATTACCGGAATAGGTTCTGGCACAAAAAAAATGTCTCACTATCTCGCATTGCCGAAAACATATATTGCGGAAATTATCTTGGGTAAATCAACGTCAACTGGTGATTTAGAAGGGGTTATAACTAAAGAAAGATATGTTGGTCTTGGGGACCTGAGAGGTAATGATATTGAAGATAGTGTTCGAGGTATGAAGGGTACACATAGGTTGCCAGTGCCGCTGTATTCCGCGATTAAGGCAGACGGTAAAGCCTTGTATCGGTATGCACGCGAAGGAAAAAAGCCACCATATGTTCCAGAGAAGGAAATGATCATCACCGATATTCAGCTTTTGGACGAGTACCACTCAGGTGAATGTCATGTGGTACAGGTACGTTTCGTTGTTACCTCAGGATCGTACATCAGGACATTAGCCGAGGAATTTGGACGGCGGATTGGGTATCCGGCTACGTTGCGAAAGCTGTATCGGACTCACATTGGAACATACCGTGACGCTGATGCGTATCGATTTGATGCTAAGCGCAAAAAATCTGCTCGTGATTTTGTTCGTGTTATAATGAGAATATTACTCGGTAAAAAACGCTCATTATGAATATCTATTTTCAAACAAAGAGCGTTGAAATCAATCAACGCGAAAAAAATTTTATGGCACATCGTTTGTACCTCTTCAATACATTCTTTTCATGGGATACTAATGCCTATATTGATATCGAACGTACTCGTCCGAGCCATCATGGAGATGATCTCTACTATGTATCGATTAAGATTGATGATCCCCAAAATCAATATTTTACAGAAGAGTATCAAGAAAATATACGCAAGGCATTTGATCAAGCATATCGCGATATGTTTCGTGTTGTTCGGTCTCATCGCAATAAGTCGCGTAACCTCGCTCGTCGGGCTGGGGCTAAGATTAAGAAACTTCTCAAGAAGAGAAGATAATTATTTATGATGAAATACATACTTGGCATTGCCATTATTGTGGGTATTGGATACCTCGTGTATCTTGGTACACCCTCACAAAGTCATGCGCCAACAAATCAATCTCAACTTGACGCTGTCACACAAAACGATAGCATTGAACCATTAATCGAAGATGAACATTCGGATGATAATTCCGAAACGCAAGAACAAACTATGATAGCAACATTTACTACTAATAAAGGACGTTTTGATATTGAATTATTTGATACACAGGCACCAAAAACAGTTGAGAATTTTGTCGAACTCGCAGAGTCTGGTTTTTATAACGGTGTAAAATTTCATCGTGTTATTAAGGGGTTCATGATTCAAGGAGGCGACCCTTTGTCAAAAGACGATGATATGCGGGATCGATGGGGAACTGGCGGACCAGGGTACCAATTTGAGGATGAGATTCATGAAGAGAATCATAATGTAACGGGAACCATTGCTATGGCAAATGCTGGACCAAATACCAACGGCTCGCAGTTTTTTATCAATACTGTTGATAATAATTATCTTGATACTCGACATACAGTGTTTGGAAAAATTGTTTCAGGTATAGATGTTGTGAAGACTATTGAGGAAGTTGATACACTACCGAACGATCAACCAGTAGAACCAGTGGTTATTGAGAAAATTGACGTAGTTAAATAAATTATTTACTATAAAAGCATTAGTCACTTAATCAAAGATTATTATGAGCTTAGAAGGAGCACCAATGCCAATAGAAAAGAAACCAGGAGTAGATGCATATAAAAAAGAAGCCATTCCTGTAAATAATAGTTCAGGAGAGCTTGAAGAGATTCTTGATGAACTTGAGATAGGAGTGAATCCAGAAGAGAAGTTAGATGTTAAACGTGGAGGAAAGATGAAAGCGATGGAGGATATGAAGAATGAAAACAGTAACGAAAGTTTTCTTTAATATTTCTCTCGTAATAAAAACACCGATTAGGTGTTTTTATTTTTATGATTATTTTGATACTGCTCGTAATCCATTTCATTCTTTCCTTCGGGAATTACTTTTTCGATAACGAAGGTGTCGTTTTCGTAGCGTGCGTTAGTGATTTTCAACCTCGTGCCATTGTCAAAAACAAAAACCCCAGGCCAACCATAGTAGGCGCGATACTTGCGCCAACGAACGATGTCGGTGTCGTGTGTAATATCCCCGTCTGATTTTTGTATTTTACCGCAATAGGTTGCTTCAGAATGGTTTTGTTCAATAGGTGAGCATTTCCCCCTCAGGTAATCGGGCAGAATGCTCGCCAGGAGTTTGCCACCATCATGAGCAAGCATTTCAAAGAGTTCAGGTTTGGTAATATCAGCTTCAATGTCAAATTGTGATTGCGTAATGATCGGTCCTTCATCCATACCAAGGGTCATTCGCATAATAGTTGATCCTGTTGTCTCTTCACCATTCAATATTACTGATTCAATTGGAGCTGCTCCTCGATATTTTGGAAGCAGTGAAGTGTGTACATTGAGAACACCATAGCGTGGAATATCGAGGACAGACTGTGGGAGTATATAACCATACGATGCAACAATAAAGAGATCATCTTTTCTTTTTAATAATTCTTTCTCAATATCTCGAGGATGTTCTGGTTGCCAATATTCAATATGGTGAAGCTTTGCCCATTCTTTGACTGGTGGAGGGGTTACTATGTGTTTACGACCAACGGGTCGATCAGGCGAGGTGACAATCAGAGACGGTAAATATCCAGCTTGTTTGAGCTCTTCAAGGATAATAACTGAAAATTCAGGTGTTCCAAAATAAACAAAATTAATAGATTTCATATCTTTTAGTATAGTGAAAATGTGACATTTTCCCAGATTTTCTTGCTATACTATATACGTACATGTGGGTATGGTGCTTTCACATGGCGATTATTCAATTAATATAAATTATCTATGCAATGTACTTCAAAATGTTCTAAGACAACAAAGGTGATGAAAACACTCGTATGGATCGGAGGACTCAATTGGGGACTCGTTGGTATTGGTGGACTCTTTGCTCTTGGAAATTGGAATGTGGTAAATTTGATTTTTGGAGGTTTACCATGGCTTGAGAATATCATTTATATTCTCGTTGGTGTCTGTGCCGTACTCACTCTGAAACACTGTAGTGGAAAGTGTAACAAAGGATCAATGTCTTCTATGAAAGATGGAGGTATGATGGGCAACACTGGAGGAATGGATCATCACGACATGAATAACTAATCCATGATTACCGTTTTTGTTATCGGCCGAGTCATCTTTGGTCTGTTTATTGTTTTTTCTGGGTTCAATCATATTAAGAACTTTAAACATACCCGCGCGTATACTCAATCGCTCGGTGTTCCTGCTTCAGGATTTTTGACTGTTTTAACAGGTCTTATGTTGCTCTTTGGAGGAATTTCATTTCTTCTATGGCAGTGGGTAGACCTTGGAATTTTAGTTCTTGTCCTTTTCTTTGTTCCAGTTACACTCATCGCGCATGCTTTTTGGAAGAAAAAAGACACGACACAGAGAGTAACCGAGATGCACTCGTTTATGGGAAATATGATGATTCTAGGACTCCTCTTGATTATATTTCCTCTTCTCTACTAACAACAAAAAAGAACGTATGTGTTCTTTTTTGTTTTACACATGTCTTTGCTCGTTGGTTCCCTCTAAGACATCATTGATTTCTTCTTCTGTCATATCTCTTATATTTTGTGCCTTATCGATAAAGAGAATACCATCAAGATGATCAATTTCATGTTGAAAAATGTGTGCCAAGAGTCCATCCCCAGTTTGGGTAAATTCTTTTCCATATTCATCATAGGCATGAACGGTTGCCGTTACGCTACGCTCGACATCCCCAACTTTCCACCGGCAGGATAGACAACCTTCATGAAGCCATTTTTTCTTTTCTGATTGTTCGATAATTTTTGGATTGATGTATATTAAATGTTCATCACTTGGATCATCAAAAATAAAAGGTGCAACTGTAAAAATACGATAGGATTCACCAATTTGCGGAGCTGCCAATGCAACCCCGTCATTTTGAGTAGCCAAAACATCATTCATATTTTGTATAATTGATTGTATTCTTACAGAGGTAATTTCGTTGTGAGGCACTTCTTCCGCGATATTTCTCAGAACCTTTTTTCCCATTTGGATAATGTGTTTCATGAGGCCAGTGTAAAATAAAAATACAGAAATGAAAATATCTGTATTTGTATTTACGATAGGTATGTCTGTAGGTCTTCAACACGCACATCTTCTTGTGTTTGTGTTTTTAAGTCTCGCAGAGTGACCATGTTTTTCTTGAATTCATCTTCACCGAGAATAATGACCGTCTGATACCCTTCTTTTTCAATACGAGAGAGTTGTTTACTTAATTTACCAAAGAGGGGATACAAGAATATTCGTTGAGTGTTCACAGTTGTCGTTTTTTTGATTACACCCAACGCTTCAGCATAGAGCGAATCATCTGTAATAATTAGAGGCACATCCTTTTTCTCTTCCATTCGGAACGCATTGTTATGAGTAGTTTCAATAATGCGATCAACCCCGAGCCCAAGACCAACTGAAGGTACTGACTTGGTGTGTCCAATCATTTCTGCCAATCCATCATACCGACCGCCACCACCAAGCGCAAAAGATTCGTTCCCATCATTATCCTGTATCACATATTCAAACACTGTATGCTCATAATAATCCATTCCGCGTACCAAAAACGGTTCGATGACGTATGGAATATCTATTTTCTCAAGAAGCATTTGTACTTGGTTGAAATGTTTTTGAGAATCTTCATCAAGATAATCAATGAGTCGTGGTGCTTGCTGGTTGATTGCTACAGTTGTTTCTTCTTTTGAATCAAGAATGCGAAGCGGATTTGTTTGGATACGAGATTGGTCTCGTTCTGCCAATTCTTGTTTGTGTTCAGTATAGAACTCAACAAGCTTTTTTACATATTGTTGACGAACCTTGTAGGATCCGAGACTGTTGAGTTTTACAACAATATTTTGACCAGATTGTTTTACAATCGTGTAACCAGTTTCTATGACGTGTACATCATAGAGAGGATCTCGCGATCCCATGACTTCAAGACCAAATTGATAAAATTGTCGATAACGACCTTTTTGTGGTTTATCATGTCTGAAAAAAGGTCCTGAGTAATGAAATAATTGGGGTTGAGGCAATGATCCCATACCGTGTTCGATGTATGATCGAATAATCGGAGCCGTTCCTTCAGGTCTCAGGGTTAATTGATCTCCACCGATGGTTTCTAAACTATACATTTCTTTATCAACAATATCAGTGCCATCTCCGATTCCTTTCAAGAAAATTTCTGTATGTTCCATTATTGGTGTTTCAATTCCTGTAAATCCACGTTGTTCTGCAATGGTCTCTGCATATTGAAAGAACTCTTGTTTGTGAATAAATGCATCACCGAAAAAATCCCGCATACCTCGCGGAGCTTGAAGGATATCCTTGTTTGATTTTTTTGATGAGGACATAGTATTAAACTTCGATGAGTGTTTCAATTTCTTGAGCTGAAACTTCACCTGGATGGAACGCAAAATGTGCAAGCGGGAATAACCGAAGGAATGTTTTTCCGACAATCAAATCACCTGGCAACACACCCCAACTTCTTGAATCAAGACTGCGTTGTCTGTTATCTCCCATAGCAAAATATTCATTCTCGCCAAGTTTCCATGTCCCGTAACTTGAGAAATTACCATTGAGGTAGTCTTCGTTCAATTGAATGAGTTCACCACTATCCATAATGGTTACGCGTGAACCATTGATTTCGATAGTTTCTCCGGGTAAACCGATAATGCGTTTAATGAGAAACCTATTGTGTTTTGTGGGATCTCGAAACACTACAACATCTCCTCGCTCTGGGTCACCGGTTCGATATGAGACTTCATCGATGATTAAATAGTCGCCATTTGCCAACGTAGGAACCATTGATTCTCCATTGACGATGAATGGTTGGGCAACGAATATGCGGATAGGAATAACGACAGCCAAAACAATTAAAACAAAACGCAATAATTCAAGAATTTCCTTTTTCAATGACTTTTTCTTGGGTGTATCTTTTGAATTCATGCTACAATCTTAGCATATGAGCATGTTTCTCAAAAGGGAAACAATTCGTCATCGGACTGGTGTTGTCACAGCTATATGTTGTGTGTTGTTCATAGGTGTTGTTTTTCTAATATATACAAGGAACAATTCATATAAAATAAATCACCATCAGGTCGATCTGATCTTGCATATCAACGATCAATCCTTAAAGACCATGCTTGCACAAAGTTCTGAACAACGAGCGATTGGTCTTTCACAGCATCAGATTTTACATACCGATGAAGCCATGTTGTTTCTGTTTGAGCAACTCGGTTTGTATTCTTTTTGGATGAAGAATATGAAATTCCCAATTGATATTTTTTGGTTGGATCACGATAAGCGTGTTGTTTTTATACAAGAGCATGCAGAACCGACCGATTATCCGAACACCTATACACCAGATCAACCTGCACTGTACGTTCTTGAAACTGTTGCAGGATTTGCAGAGCAATATGATGTTCGTCTTGGAAGCCAGTTTACTTGGTAAGAGAAAAACCAGAGTTCATATATCTCTGGTTTTTCATACGTTTGCATCGATAAGCCGGATTCTGTCCTGCAAAAGCAGGGATGATCATTTATCTTGACGTTATGTCGCCACAACGCTCATTGCGGCACTCTGAATACATTCAGTACGACCTTGCACGTAGGTAGGAATTTTGCCGTTTCACTCCACCATTACTGGCGGTATACCCCTCACAGCAAGTGTGAGGGGTGCTCAACCTTGCGGCTGAGCACGTCACTGCTCGCATCCCTAGAATTGCTCCCGGCAGGCGTTACCTGCTACCGTCTTACCTATAAAAGGTACGTGTCCGGACTTTCCTCGCTCCCCGAAGGGTCGCGCGATCACCTGATGCAGACACATTCCACTCTAAGATATTTTTTTAAAATAACAAGCAATCCTTGCAAATTTATATTCACCCAATACACTTTGAATATGACATTCCATATCATCACCATCTTCCCAAAACTCTTTGACTCATACCTTGCTGATTCGATTATACAGCGTGCGATAGCGTCAAAAAAAATCACCGTGAAGTTTTATAACCCACGGGATTTCACCAAAAACAAGCATAAAAAAGTTGACGATATTCCCTATGGAGGAGGGCCTGGTATGATTATGACCGTTCAACCGGTTATTGATGCGTGGAAAAAAGCTCGCGGACGAAGTGAGAAAAAGAAATTTAAAACCATTATACTTTCACCAGGTGGCACGGAATTTACTACCACCTACGCAAAACGATCTGCAAAAAAATATACAGATATAATTTTTATATGCGGTCGCTACGAAGGTATTGATGCTCGCATCAAGAAAATACTTGGCAAACAAGCAGAAGAGGTTTCAATTGGAAATTACGTTGTAACTGGTGGAGAATTAGCTGCGATGGTAATGATTGATTCAATGAGTCGGCAAATACAGGGGGTTCTTGGCAATGCATTATCACTTGAAGAAGAACGAATCTCGTCTCGTGAAATGTATACGCGACCACCTGTTGTTGAATTTCAAGGGAAACACTATCGCGTACCGACTGTGTTACAGTCAGGCAATCATAAATTGATTGATGAATGGAGAGAGAACCACTAGGGTGTATTCTTGATTATTCTTCGTTTTTTCTTTGACAAAAAACAAAATATTCTTAATATACTCACTACCTAATATACGATTGAGTTCTTGTTGCTATTTGGGTTTGTTCACAACACTTCATGTTGATTCACATTATTCACCAATCCTAGCAAAAATAAACACCGATGGTTTTGTACCTCGGTGGTTTTCTCTTTTGCTGGCATATTTAATTTTTACATTATGGCTACACGTGAAAAAAAATATTTTTCAAAGTACAAAGAACCGCTTATTGATGTTCCGAACCTGGTCGAAAATCAGGTTCAATCATTTGAAGCATTCATTAACGGAGGACTCCAAAGTGCGATTATGGAATTTTCTCCAATTGAAGATTATTCGGAAAAAAAGTTTGAACTCAAGTTTCTCGGTTTTAGCATAGAAGATCCTGAATTTGACGAGTACTATGCTCGTGAGAACAAAGAAACCTACCAAGCGCGTTTAAAGGCAAAGGTTTCCTTACATAACAAGACGCTCAATAAAACAAAGGAAGAAGAAATTTTTCTCACAGAAATTCCATACATGACGTCTCACGGTACGTTCATTATTAATGGAATTGAACGCGTTGTCGTTCCCCAACTTGCTCGCAGCTATGGTGTGTTCTTTACTATGGATGATCACGCCAAAGGGCCGTTTTTCGGGGCGAAGGTTATTCCAGCTCGTGGAGCATGGATTGAATTTGAATCAAATAAGGACGGTGCTATGTACGTACGTATCGATAAAAAGCGTAAATTCGCCGCGACAGCATTGTTGCGAATCTTCGGTCTTGAATCAAATGAAGCTATTTTAAAAGCTTTTAAAGGGCACGATGTTGCAATCAAACAAATTACCGATACGCTTGCAAAAGATACTTCAACTGACAAGCAAGAGGCCTACGCTGATGTGTATCGGCGTATTCGTGATGGAGAAGTAGCATCGCCTGATGCACTTGCCGAATATTTTGAAGCTATTTTTGGAGAGACTTTGTATGATCTTTCTGAGGTGGGACGTTATCATTTCAACAAACGTTTCGACAAAGAATTACCGAAAAAAGGAGGCGCCTATGAACAAACCCTCAGCGTTGATGATCTGGTGATCATTATGAAAAAGATTGCTGACATGAATGTTGATCGTCATGCGAAAGAAGATGATATCGATCACCTCGGATCTCGTCGTGTTCGATTTGTTGGTGAACTACTCGAACAAAAGGTTCGCCAAGCACTCTCACAGATGAAGAGAAATATTAAAGATCGCATGTCGACCGTTGAAAATGATACGATGGCTGCTATGACGCTTATTAATCAGCGTCCCTTCCAAGCTCGAGTGAAGGAATTTTTCGCAACCTCACAATTGTCTCAGTACATGGATCAAGAAAATGCACTCTCTGAAATTTCGAATCTGCGAACGCTCTCAGCGCTTGGTCCTGGAGGTTTGACCCGTGAACGTGCTGGATTTGAAGTGCGTGACGTACACCCATCTCACTATGGACGTGTATGTCCTATTCACACACCTGAAGGTCAAAACATCGGACTGATTCTTCGTATGTCAGTGTATGCACGTATTAATAATTTCGGCATGATTGAATCTCCGTATGCAAAGGTGGTGCGAGGGAAAGTAACCGGTGAGATTGAATATCTCAACGCAATGGATGAAGAACGGTACAATATTGCCCATGCTTCAAATCCTGTCGACAAAAATAACAAGTTTACCAATGAGATGGTTGAAGCACGTATCAAAACTCGTCCAGGTATTTGTAGTAGAGATGAGGTTGATTACATAGATGTGGCAACAAATGCTGCATTCTCAGTAGCTACTTCACTCATTCCATTCCTTGAAGCAGATGATGCAAACCGATCGCTCATGGG
>JAGQMO010000032.1 GCA_020428615.1 Patescibacteria group bacterium
GAGTTGAAAATGGTGTGCAATATAATAACGATTCCCAACCCGAGGGCACCAAAGAGTATTTTTGTCGTTCGTTTTTTGTAAAACACAAATCCAATAATGAGCCCCAGTATAGCAGCAAGAACACTATGGAGAATACTTGCCCCGAGAAACCTGAGAGTACCTGTTTCAATAATAAAGGAGATATCTTGTTGAAGAGATGGTTCCAATAGGAACATCACATTTTCAGCAGTGGCAAAGCCAAGAGAACCGGTAATGAGGTAAATTGCATAGTCAATAGGTTCATCAAGGTACGATGAATTAAAATCAATCAAAAATACTACCCCGAATTTTGCAATTTCTTCAAACGCGGCAAACATAAGAACGCGTTCAGTCCCGATAACTCCGAGCGCTTTTACCCAGTGTTCAGCTGGTAACACGAGGAAGGTACACAGTGCCCCAGCGATAAATGTGAGCATCAAGAGCCCACGTGGTTCAGGTTGAAATCGATCTTCGCGCAACCAAAAAAACAACCACAGCACGGTTGGAATCACCCCGGTTACCAGGAGCACCCACAGTACCTCAGTTGTTATAATGTTGGCCATAGAGATGTCATCAGTATATCACGCTCGTTCTCAGATTTAACCTCCTGCCAAATTTCTTCCGTAATGAAGGGCATAAAAGGGTGAAGAACTTTGAGTATGGTTACTAATGATGCTCGCAAGAATCGTTTGCGTGATGCGACATCTTCAGGACTACCGTTAGTAAAGATATCTTTTGATTCCTCGAGAATTTCATCAGCAAATGTGTGCCACACGTAGTGGTAGAGTTTTTCCAATACCAGGTAGTACTTGAACTCATTCATTTCAGTAGTTACGTCATCAATGAGTGCTCGTTGTGTCACTATAAGTTCCTCGTCACGTGATACATACCTGCTCGTCATATCGACACCTTTTGTTTCACTCAACACAAATCGGGTAATGTTCCAAATTTTGTTCGCAAATTTTTTGTAGGCTTTGATTTTATTTTCATCGAGATTCACATCGTTACCTGGACCATTGCCGACAATCAACGCCATACGCAGGGCATCAGTCCCGTATTTTTCGATCAGTTCTACTGGATCAACAATGTTACCGAGTGATTTAGACATTTTGCGTCCCTGGGCATCCCGCACGAGCCCGTGGAGGTACACTGTTTTAAACGGCACATCACCAATCAGGTAGGTCGTCATCAAAATCATACGTGCCACCCAGAAAAAGATAATATCGTGACCGGTTTCTAAAACATCTGTTGGATGGTAGGTGTTGAAATCATTTGCATCCGTGTTGGGCCAACCAAGCGTCGAGAACGTCCATAATCCAGATGAGAACCAGGTATCGAGAGTGTCTTCGTCTTGGGTTAGATTTTCTCCTTGAGGCTCAACAATAAATGTTTTTGATTTTATTTGAGCATTATCGAAACGATGATGCTCATCGGCATAACTCAGTTCTGCAAGGCTACGTTTACCATCAATTATAGAAAAGAATGATGTTAAAAATCCTGTATGACCAACCATCAATGCGTCATTCGGTACATTATGTTTAATGAAATCACGTAAGCGCTCGACACGTTCAATGAGTTCACTATGTTTCTCTCCATCATTTTTTTCTGACAGTACATGTGGTAATCGTTCTTTGATGGGTAATAGGGGAGTACCCGCCATTGATCCTTGATTGATTTCTTGTAAGTCTTCAATAATTTCAATCTCGTCTGTATAGCCAATTTCTGGAGCTATAATTTCTGCTGTTTCAAGAGCTCGTGGGTAGGGTGACGAATATATTTTTGGAATATCTGTACCCAATGCTTTGATTTTTTTTCCTGTTTCTCGAGCCTGTTCTCTACCTACATCGGTAAGAGGAGAATCAGGCCGACCAAAGAGTCGCGCTGCATTATCTTCCGATTGACCATGACGTACAAAGTGAACCTTTTTTTCTTCGGGTACATGTACGTTACCGTTGTTGTCGTACCACACCGGTACACGGTGCCCGAACCAAATCTGTCGCGAGATGTTCCAATCACGTAGGTTTTCAATCCAATGTGTGTAGATTTTTTCAAATCGGTCTGGCAGGATATTCACCTGTCCATTGTTGACTACCTTAAGCATGAGCTCCTTAAGACTCACCTCATCCCCAGTCGTAACACCATTGATGTTCGAGTAGGGAAGTCTGATTTTCTTGTTTACATCAATCCACCATTGTAATTTTGGCAATGGCTCGATAACAGCACCCGTGCGTTCTGCAGTACCAACGTTCTGTACGATATCTTCAGTTTCAATTAACAACCCTTTTACTCTAAGCCAATCAACAACTTTTTCCCGAGCCTGCTCAACCTTAAGATCTTTAACTCCTTCCATGCCAACCATCATTTTTCCATATTCATTGATAATTTGTTTAATTGGAAGATTATGCCGTTCAGCAATTTCAAAGTCCGCAATCGAGTGTGCAGGGGTCACTCCGAGCGCTCCAACACCAAATTCAGGATCAACATGTTCGTCAGCAACGATTTTCACTGTCACTGGTTCACCAGCAAATTCAAACGAGTACTTATTCCCAACATATTCTTGATAACGTTTGTCGTCTGGGTGAACTGCAACAGCAGTGTCTCCAAGCTTTGTTTCAGGTCGTGTAGTTGCAATAGGAAATGGGAAGTCCGTTGAATACTTAAAGGTATACATTTTTGCAGGTCGTTCTTCACGAATAACCTCGTCATCAGAAATAGTTGTTTGACCTTTTGGATCCCAGTTT
>JAGQMO010000033.1 GCA_020428615.1 Patescibacteria group bacterium
TATATAATACTTTCCTGACTTGACCATTTTTCAGAAAAAAGTAGTATACGCAGTATGAATTTCCTTGAAATTTCAGGGATTTTTTCATGAATTTTGGCTCGGTAGCCCTTGCCAGTATTATTAACATTTTTAATTACCTGCGCCTTGTAACATGGCGCTCGTACCCTTAAAAACAATGACACGATCACTGAAAAAAGGGCCATACGTAGACGAACGGCTCTTGAAAAAAATCGAAGGGAAAGACCCTATGAATACCAAACCCATTCAAACATGGGCGCGCGCATCGCAAATTTCTCCAGAAATGGTTGGATTCACCTTTGCGGTGCATAACGGTCGAAAACATATTGATGTTCTCGTATCTGAGGATATGATTGGACATCGCCTTGGCGAATTCGCTCCAACTCGCACATTCCACCGACACGGAGGAAAGATGCAGAAGGAAATTGATCAAAAGAAGCGAGAAGCTGAAATTTCAGCAGCAAAAGCTGCTCGCGCATAACCGCACAACGTACCATGAAAGCATCACTAAAAAATTATCGACAATCTCCACGAAAAGTGCGATTGGTTGCAGATTTGATTCGAGGCAAAAATGTACACGATGCCTTGACCGAATTGAAGTTCCTACCAAAACGCGCATCAGAGGTTATGACGAAACTCATTGCATCAGCGGTTGCAAATGCAGAAAATAATTTCAAGGTTCAACAAGACGACTTAGTTGTAAAAGATGTTTCGGTTGACCAGGGGATTACTTTAAAACGTTACCGTCCGCGGGCTCGAGGGGTAGCGAAACGAATTAACAAGAGAACGAGCAATATTAACGTCTCGCTCGAAGTAAAGAAATAATTTATGTCACATACTGTACACCCATATGCACACCGATTAGTAAACCTTCGAGGATGGAAATCGAAATGGTTTGCACGGGGGCAAAAATATCGCGACTATCTCAAGAATGATATTCTCATTCGTGAGTTCCTTGAAAAGAAATTGCGAGGAAAGTATGTCGCAGGAATTGAATTTATTCGCGATCAAAAGTCGACAAAAATTGTTATCGCGACCTCTCGACCTGGATTTATTATTGGTAAATCTGGAGAAGGAATCGCTGATTTGACGAAAGATGTCATCAAAGAAATGAAACGCCGCAATATTGCTGTTGCACCGGACTTTTCAATTGATGTAGTCGAAGTAAAAAATCCTGATTCAGATGCGATGATTGTTGCTCAACAAATTACTGAAGGGCTCGAACGGCGTTTGCCGTTTCGGCGTGTCATGAAACAGATGCTTGATAAAGTTATGTCTGTTCGTGAAGTAAAAGGAGCAAAAATCGTACTCTCAGGGCGACTTGGCGGGAATGAAATGTCTCGAAAGGAAGAAGTGAAACGAGGAGGAATCCCTCTTCAATTTATTCGAGGTGACGTTGATTACGCTACGTATCGAGCGAATCTCCCATACGGAGTAATTGGCGTAAAGGTTTGGATTTATAAAGGTGATTCTCTTGAAAACAAGAGAAACAATCGATAAGGCTTATGTTATTTCCAAAAAAAGTAAAACACCGAAAATGGCAAACAGGACGCCAACACCCTGAAAAACGAGGAAACGCAACACGCGGAACTCGCATTGTGAATGGTTCACACGGTTTAAAAGCAACGTCAGGAGATCGCATTACGTCAAACCAAATTGAGGCTGCACGTAAGGTATTGACTCGTGAAGTTGGGAAACTCGGAAAATACTATATTCGAATTTTCCCAGATCGACCGATTACTCGTAAGGCCGCTGAGGTTGGTATGGGTAAGGGTAAGGGAGACCCACAGGGATTCTGCTTTGAGGTGAAACCCGGACGAATCATGTTTGAAGTTGGCAACGTAACCGACGAGCGAGCGCGAGAAGCACTTCGCAAAGCCGGAACAAAATTACCTGTGACCAGTAAGGTGGTACACAAAAATGATATTTATTAATCCAAGCATACACACACTATGAGCACTGCAATAAATAATAAAAAAACACTGCAAGGTACCGTCGTGTCAGATGCGATGGATAAAACAGTCGTGGTAGAAGTTGGACGATTTGTGCAACACCCAAAGTACAAAAAGTTCTATACGATTTCAAAAAAATACCACGCACACGATGAGAAGAACCAATATAAGATTGGTGATGTCGTTGAGATTGTTGAAACAAAACCTATTTCAAAGAAGAAAAGTTTCACAGTCGTTTATTAGGTAACACACTCAATGTCATGCATGACATTGAAGCATACGAGCTCTTGCGAGAGACCTGTGATGAGGTAGTCCGCAATCTCGGTAATCATTATTTACTATGATCCAAGTAGGAACAAATGTTAAGATCACTGACAACACTGGTGCGAAAACTGGTCGCGTATTTAAAATCCTCGGAGGTTCAAAGCGTAGATACGCTCGTCTCGGAGATTTAGTGGTCTTGTCAGTAAAAACAGCTGAACCGCGAAAACTCGTAAAGAAAAAAGATGTTGTTCGTGGAGTCGTTGTACGTCAAACTAAGGAATTTCGCCGCAAGGACGGATCCTACATTCGATTTGACGACAATGCTGTGGTGATCGTTGATGCCAAAAAGGAACCGCGTGGAGCACGTATCTTTGGTCCCATCCCACGTGAATTACAAGAGAGAGGATATCAAAAAATCATCTCATTAGCACCAGAAGTTATTTAGGCTTATGTATATCAAAACAGGAGATACCGTGATCGTCATATCAGGATCACGAAAAGATAAAAATAAGCAAGGAAAAGTTTTGAAAACTTTTCGGGACAACGAAACAGTTATCGTTGAAGGCGTGAATGTAAAAAAGAAAATCACCCGCGACCCGAATGGAAAGAAAGCGAGTGTTGATGTTGAGTTTCCAATACATGTTTCAAATGTCATGTTGTATGATGACAAGAGCAAGAAGGGAAGCCGAATCGGACATACGTTGAAAGATGGTAAAAAGGTTCGTACACTCAAAACAAGTGGAACCGAACTAAAATAATCATATGAAATCACTTAAAGAAAAACAAGCAAAAGTATTTGAATCACTTGCTTCAGAGCTCGGATTGAAAAACGTTATGCAAACCCCAGTGATCGAAAAGATTATTGTGAATGTTGGTACTGGGTCAATGCAAAAGAGAGATCGAAAGAAAAATGATTTCATTGCAGAGCAACTTGCCATTATTACTGGACAAAAACCTTCAGGAAGACCTGCAAAATCTTCAATTGCAGGATTTAAATCTCGTGAAGGAGATATTGTCGGGCAATCGGTTACCCTTCGCGGTGAGCGTATGCATTCATTTTTTGATAAACTCATCAATATTGCATTACCTCGAACCAAAGACTTTCGAGGGTTGAGTGCGCGATCAATTGATAAGATGGGAAATCTGACCATTGGTATTAAAGAGCATACGATTTTTCCAGAAACAGGAGACGAAGAGCTTCACAATATCTTTGGTCTTTCGGTAACAATTGTTACGACTGCCCATGATAAAAAATCAGCTGAAGCGTACCTCCGATTTCTCGGTGTTCCATTTAAGAAACCAGAAGATGATATGAAAAAGAAAAAGGCCTAAACGGCTTTTTCTTTTGGTGAGATGGTGGATATTTTTATTTTTTTATAGTTTACTGTGGGTATGAAAGAATATTCTCAAGAAGAAACCAATCAATTTTTACAAACATTGCCAAAAAAATATATCGGAGCAGCAATGATTTTGAGAAATTCAAAAGAAGAAATACTCGTTGTAAAAACAAATTATCATGGTGGAAAGTGGACATTGCCGGGTGGTAGTTGTGAACCATATGAAGACCCTCAAGAAACAGCGGTTCGTGAAACATTAGAGGAAATAGGATTGAATATACGCGTGGGTAGGTTGTTGTATGTTGATACGGTCGTTAATGTTAGGGCGCATACGGATGGTCTTGCTTTTCATTTTGATGGTGGACATGTTTCAGAAGCCGATATTGAAAAAATTGTATTGCAAGATGAAGAAATTGTTGAATACATGTTTGTGTCACAAGATCAAGATGTGAATATTTTTGAACAGAGTGTACTTCGGCGTTTTCCTTTCATTGTGAAGGCATTGAAATCATACTATCCTATCTTTACTAAATCGGAAGAATAAAAAACAGCCCTAAGACTGTTTTTTTCGTTGAAGGATATAAAGCACAATAAGAGCCACAAAGAACGTGACGGACATAACTGGAATCGTAATGTATCCGTAGGCCTGGATGAGTACCTCGCTACAATCGGCAGTTGAAGGGTTCAGGTTACAAATTGATGATTCAGCGAGCGTTGGACTGAATTGAATGAGGACTTGGTATACGCCGACAATGAGTCCAAGAATAGCGAGCCAGAGAGAATATGACCATGCACGCATATCGCGATAGTACATGCCAACAGCAAAGATAACGAGTTGCGGATAGTGGAATATTCGTTGAATCCAACAGAGTTCGCAGGGTTCAAAATTATATCCTTCGGAAAATCCAAGACTTCCAATAATAGCAGCAATTGCGAGTATCATCCCATACACCATGCCGTGTTTTCTCATGTGTGCTCGCAGTTTTCGGTCTTGTTTGGTCAACATCATAATAATGAAAGTAAGCAAAACCGCTTGTATGATGAGAACAGCGGTGGCAATAATATATTGGTAGAGGTATGCGTTCATATGTAGAGAAGTCTACACTGACACGAATTATCCATCAAGTTCATGCTTGTCATTTGGTTCAGTCAAACGTATGATAGACCCATGTTTACCGGAATTATCAAGGCGACCAGCACCGTTCTCGAACACAAGAAACAAGGAGATCTTCTCCAGATAACTTTTGAAAAACCGAAAGATTGGCATTTTTCTGTTGGCGATTCTATAGCTACGAACGGAGTATGTTTAACCGTCAAAGATATTCATAGTGATTCGTATACGGCAGAACTCATGAATGAGACATTGGAAAAATCATCGTTTGGAAAAAAAATTCCCCATGTAGTAAACCTTGAGCCATCTCTGACACTTCAAGACTTCTTGGGCGGGCATATGGTTCAAGGACATGTCGATACTATTGGGGTTATTTCAGAGAGGATTGATGAGCAAGGTTCATCACGAATCACTGTTGATATCGATAACCTAGATCAGACCCTCGTTATTCCAAAAGGTTCAATCACGCTTGATGGTATCAGTTTGACTATTGTTGATGTGGGGACACATTCAATTTCTGTATCTCTCGTTGATTATACACTCAAGAATACTATTGCTGGTGCAAATTGGCGGGTGGGGGAGACGGTCAACGTTGAATATGATATTCTCGGGAAGTACATTACTCGTTATATGAAACACACTCGTCCATAACATTATGTCAGAATATAATCATTCAATTTCATGGAAAGCTTTTAATGCTTCTTCATATCGAGTTGGTATCGTATCAGGACAGTTCAATACTGAAGCATGTGAATCGTTGATTGCGCGAGCTCAGGAAAAACTCTCTGAATACCAGGTGCCTGAAGACCATATCGATGTGTTTCGGGTTGCAGGGAGCGCAGAGTTGCCAGTTGTATTGAAACATTTGGCTGAAACTGAAAAGTATGATGTCCTCGTTGCTCTTGGTGTCATTATTCGAGGTCAGACCGTTCACTTTGATTACGTGGCAAAGATCGCGACCGAGGGTATTTTGAGAGTACAAATGGATTATGGCATTCCTATTGGGTTTGGTGTGCTCATGCTTGAAACTCAAGACCAACTTGTCGATCGCATCCGGGTTGGTGGAGATGCAGTTGAAGCCGTCCTGCAATCCAAAAACATGATAAAAAACAGGTAATAGTGCCTGTTTTACCTATTCCTGTTGACTCATTCTTGTTATTTTGCTTTACTTATAATGTAAAGTAAGTTTTTTCAATTTTAGAAAGAGGGGTTGGAGATCATGGTTTCCACCCCTTTTTTACTTGCTCAAAACATTAAAATAAGTAGTATATTCACTAACTACGGTTGATCCGTGCCTCTCTATAGGGTATGTCCGTTTGGATATTTCTATACATTTGTGCGCGATATCGCGGTAGTGAGTTGGTTCCTTGAATCAACTCAAAAGGCCTCTACAGGTTATATTATTTACTAAGAAGAAAAGGGAGAGTCTTGTGACTCTATACCTTTGCTTACATCATTTATTATTTGATATGGCAAAACAATCAGTTATTGCACGATCTCAAAAAAAACCAAAATATTCTACGCGGGAAGTAAATCGTTGCTTCCGTTGCGGTCGCAAACGCGGATATCGGCGTGATTTCGATCTCTGTCGCATTTGTTTCCGAGAACTCGCGAATGAAGGAAAGATTCCAGGAGTACGAAAATCATCTTGGTAATTTTAGGGTTTATTAGCAATTAACACATTTACTTAACATATGGACAAAATCGGAGATATGCTCGTTACCATTAAGAACGCGGGTCGTGCCGGTAAAACATCGGTACATATTCCTTATTCTGGTTACAAAATGAACATAGCACGAGCACTCTTTCAGGAGGGATATATTAAATCCTATGCCCAGAAAGACACCAACACAGGAAGCGTTCTTGAAATTGATCTTCTCTATAGCGATGAACGACCGAGAATTACTGAAATACAACGAATTTCAAAACCATCACGGCGATTGTATACCAATACAAAAGGAATTCGTCCGGTCAAACAAGGACACGGGTCTGTATTCCTCTCTACGCCAAAAGGAATCTTAACAGGGAAGCAAGCAAGAAAAGAACAGGTTGGAGGAGAAATTTTGTTTGAAATTTCTTAATCATTATTATTAGCATTTATTATTGATACGTATGTCACGACTTTCTAAACAACCCATCGCTATTCCAGTAGGAGTAGAAGTGACCAAAAACGGAGAGATGCTCTCTGTGAAGGGTCCAAAAGGAGAATTGTCACGAAGTTTCAAGGATGATGTTGTCGCAGTTACCGTTGAAAACGGTGCGGTTACATTCAAGAAACAGGTTGATACGGTTTTCTCTCGAGCACTCATTGGTACATATGCTTCTCATGTTATGAACATGATTGAAGGAGTTACCAATGGATTTGAAAAAAAACTCGTTGTCGAAGGGGTAGGATTCCGATCTGAAGTAAAGGGAAAGAATCTTGAAATGGCGCTCGGTTTTTCACACCCGGTCGTTATGGAAATTCCCGAAGGACTCTCTGCTACTGCCGACAAGAACATCATCACTATTTCAGGGATTGATAAAGAAAAAACCATGCAGTTCGCTGCACAGGTTCGAGCGAAAAAGAAACCAGAACCGTATAAAGGAAAAGGGATTCGCTACGAAGGAGAAATTATTCGCCGTAAACAAGGTAAGAAATCTGCGTAGGTGCACGATTTGTTAATAACACTATGAACAATTCAGAGTATACACATATCAAACGAAAACGGCGACACGCACGTGTTCGCGCAAAGATTTCCGGGACACCTGAACGTCCTCGTTTGACTGTTTTTCGTTCGAATAAAAACATTTACGCACAGATTATTGATGATACGACCGGAACGACTCTTGCTGAAGCGAACGATCAGAAAGATACAAAAGGATCTAAGGTTGATCGTGCCAAAGCAGTTGGAAAGGCAGTTGCTGAAGCAGCCCAAGCAAAAAACATTACAACGGTCGTGTTTGATCGTAGCGGTTACCTCTACACAGGACGCGTAAAATTTCTTGCAGAAGCAGCACGTGCTGCAGGACTTAACTTTTAATTATTTAATTTATTTATTATGGAAGAACATAACAAAGAACAAGAGGTTGTTGAAAATACTGATGCTTCAGATTCACAGGATACATCTTCACAACCCGCAGGAGTAGATACCACTACACCATCTGCAAACACAGAAAGAGGTGCTCGTGGAGGAGCTCGCCGAAACTTTGGTTCAAAAAAACCTGGATTTCGGAAGGGTTCACCGTCACGATTTCGATCTGAACGACCAAAGCCCGAATTCGAACAGAAAATTATTAACATCAGTCGTGTGACACGCGTGGTGAAGGGAGGACGTCGCCTCTCATTTCGCGTAGACATGGTTATTGGAGATAATAAGGGTCGGGTTGGTCTCGGTTCAGGAAAAGCGACCGATACTTCGCTCGCTATTCAGAAAGCGTTTGCACAAGCTCGCAAACATCTTATTAAAATAAAACGAACAGAGAATAACTCTATTCCGTTCGCAGTAGATGCAAAAGTTACTTCATCTCGTATTGAGATGATGCCAAATCACGGACGTGGTTTAGTGGCTGGGTCTACTATGCGAACCGTGCTTGAGCTCGCTGGTATTACTGATGTTTCAGCTCGCGTTCATTCACGTTCAAAAAATAAATTGAACAACGCGAAAGCAGCTCTCAAGGCATTGAAAGTATTTTCAGTTCCTATGGAACCATTGAAAGACGAGCCAAAAGATACAAGGCAAAAAGGTCGATTTGGTAATCGCAGTGATCGTCCAGGAGCTCGAAAACCTCGAGCTTCTGTATCGAGTAATCAATAAACTACCATGCAAATGAATCAATTAAAACGGAAAACACCGAACCAAAAGGCAAAACGTGTTGGGCGTGGTGGACTTCGAGGTAAAACCTCAGGACGAGGTCACAAGGGTCAAAAACAGCACGGCGGACACGGTATTCGTGCTGAGATTCGGGATCAAATTAAAAAGCTCCCAAAGTTGCGCGGACGAGGAAAGAATTCAAATAAATCAATTCAACCGAATAACCTCGTTGTTAATGTTGCAACGATTGAAGCTTCTTTCAACGCTGGCGATACCGTATCTCCACTGACGCTCAAAGAAAAGGGTCTCATTCAAGGAGCACCTGCGCGTAAATCATCGGTGAAAATTCTTGGCAATGGAGATTTGAGTAAAAAAGTAAGCGTTGAGGGATGTTTGGTATCTAAGTCAGCAGCAGAAAAAATTAGCAAGGCTGGCGGTAGCGTGGCATAATAGAGCGTATGAATTCAATCAGGAGAAAATTTCATATTCTCATTAAAGATAAGTTCTTACGCAATAGTATTCTCTTTACGCTCGTGATGCTCATTGTTTTCAGGTTCTTGGCATCAGTGCCGGTTCCTGGTGTAAACCCGAGCGTATTGGCGCAATTTCTTGCGAGCAATCAATTTTTCAGTTTTTTGAACCTCTTTTCCGGAGGAGGATTATCTCAACTATCAATTGTTGTGTTAGGAGTGGGACCGTACATCACAGGATCAATTATTATGCAATTGATGACAACGGTTTCACCTAAACTCAAACGATTATTTCATGAAGAGGGTTCAATTGGTCGTAGGAAATTTAACACGTACTCTCGATTACTCACTGTTCCTATTGCGCTCATTCAGGGGGCAGGAATTTTAACGTTGTTGTCTCGTCAAGGGGCACTTCCAGAACTCACAACGTTTGGCATGATTACCAATGTATTGGTGGTGACTGCCGGTTCATTGTTAATCATGTGGATTGGAGAATTGATTACGGAATTTGGCGTTGGTAACGGGGTATCGCTCCTCATCTTTGCAGGAATCGTTGCATCATTGCCGAGCGTGTTTTCACAACTCGTTCAATCATACATTTCTTCAGAACTCTTTAATTACGTCCTCTATGCAATTGTTGTGTTAATTGTGATTATTGCAGTCGTACTGATTAATGAGGCCGAACGCCGCGTTGGTATTACGTACTCCAAACAAGTGCGTGGTATGTCAACGTATGGAGGATCTGATACGTACATCCCATTGAAAGTGAATCAGGCAGGAGTAATGCCAATCATCTTTGCGTTATCAATCATTTTGTTTCCGCAGATGCTCGCTGGATGGTTGCTTGATTCCAGTGTTTCATGGCTGGCTGAAGTTGCCCGCGTTATCAACTTTGTTTTAAATCACAATGTATGGTATCCGGCGTTGTACTTTATTCTCGTATTCGCCTTTACATACTTCTACACTGCGATTACGTTTGATCCGGAAGCCATGAGTGAAAACCTCCATAAATCAGGAGCATTCGTTCCAGGTATTCGTCCCGGAGCATCGACTGAGGAGTACTTTGCGAAAGTAACATCTCGATTAACCTTTGTGGGAGCAACATTTCTTGGTCTTATTGCGGTGTTGCCAATTATCCTCTTATCAACCACAGGAAATTCAGCTGTCGCGATTGGAGGAACTGGAGTATTGATCGTTGTTTCAGTGGTTCTTGATTTAATCAAGAAGCTTGATGCGCAGGTTGCAATGAGGCAGTACTAATCATTGAGATAGCGCTTGTATTTATTGCAAAAACAGCAATTTATAGTAGTATGAACAACAACAAATCAGCCTGAACTTGGCTTTTTGTTTTGGTTCATATTTGAACATTATTAAGACTTAATTTCTATTTTTTATTTACACATGGAACGAGACTACCCATTATCAAAGGTGCGAAACTTCGGTATCGTGGCGCACGTAGATGCCGGAAAAACAACAACGACCGAACGTATTTTGTATTACACTGGACGTTCGCACAAAATCGGAGAGGTGCATGACGGAGCTGCAACGATGGACTGGATGGAGCAGG